>NZ_JACHDL010000008.1:0-275308 GCF_014201055.1 Paraburkholderia sp. CI2 | reverse complement strand
AAGAATATCTGTGCCCCGCAGCGTTTGGCCTGCCCGACAATGGCCGGGTATTCGTTCCGCATCCATGACTCGACCAGTTCAGGGTCGCGTTGGTAAGCACGCGCAAGCGGCCGCTGGGGTGAAAGCCCGAGCTTGCGCAGCAGTCGACCGACAGACACCTCGGAGAGCCTGACGTTGAAATGATCGCGAATCAACTCCCGCACCATGTCTCGCGTCCACAATGCAAACTCAAACTTCATCTGCATTGGGTTCTTCGTTGTGACCGTCTGATAGACGAAGCGGATAGCCTCGGACGGCAGCTTCATCGGTCGACCAGGGATTGCCTTGGCTCGTAACGCCTCGATGCCCCCTTCGCGCCAGGCCGCCAACCACTCGTAAATACGCGCTCTTGAGAATCCCAGCGTGCGGATCACGTCCTCCGGCGACTCGCCAGCTTCGACACGCTTGACCGCCCGAATGCGGATCTCTTCCAGCGTTGCATGTGAAAGCTGCCGGCCGTCGTCCTCTCGCATCTCGCCTCTCCCTAAACCCCTTAAAGCTTAGACCATGGCGTCGATTTATGTTCGCTTACTTACGCACTGGTTAGTAACTGCTGCAACGCAGACGTCGCGCGCCGATACGGTACGTGCCGTCCGCCAGACGGTTCGCTTCCTTTAGCTGGTTCTAGCCGACCATCAGCTACTGGCAGTGACCACACCACAGAAGGCGCAACCCCGCCACAACACCGAGGAGTTCGCTTTTGATCTTGCGCGAGCCGCGCTTCGGAACGACGTGCTGCAACTCCTCAAACGTTTCTGCCGGGATCAGCGTCGCGTCACCGCAATAACCGCCCAGCAGAAAGGGTTGGCCTCTGGCAGTGACCACCTTGTCGCCCATGAGCGCGCGGTTGGAAACGAGACGGCTCACGCGGTTCGTCGGGAAACGTCCGCCGAACTCGTATCCTTGATCGCGCATGACTCGCGTAAGTGCCATCGCTCCATAACCTTCGCGGTAAAGCTCGATCATGCGGCGCGTAGCACTGGCCTTGTCCGGCACCAGCTCTGAGCGCTTCTCGCCGTAATTGAACGTCACCCAGTCGGATCGGTGTTCGGCCCACCGATCAGCCCCTTCATGGTGTCAAGGCGCACACCGCTTTGCCATTGCATGGACTTCGCGACATAGGTATTCTGTATCAGGCTGCTCTTGCGTTTGCTTTCGTTATGCGCGCGCGACATATCGATGACCACCTCCAGCAGCGCGAAGTCGTTCTGCGCGATGATTTTGGGCGTCCACTCCTTGCCATTCGTTGAGGTGACGACCGCCACGCCAGCATTAATAAACTCGCTCAGTTGCGCGAAGGCCTGCATCGGAGTCTGCCGCGAGAAGCGGTCCCACGCTTCGACGATAAGTGTCGAGCCGGGACGCACGCTGCTGTTCCTGATCTTGTCCATGAAGCGACCGAGCGCGCCGTTCGAAAGGTGGGTCGCCTTTGAAGGCGCTCCGACCTTTGTCGAACATCTTGAGTGTGGTATCGAGAGGAAGGTATGACACGAGGCCCACTTGGCGGCATAGTCATCTTGCCGCTGCTTGCTGGTGCCTGCTGCCTGACGTACCGAACTAAACCGTATATACGAAAAGACGGGGCTGCTATAGACGATGGGTTCGTCCTTCCGGCTTGCCCGTTTTGTGCGCGAGGTAGCCACGCGCACCTCCTGCTTTCTTGATGACGAAAAGATGAATTATACGATGGGACATCATGCTTGCTTGCAGCGTAGATAGAACTGTTGAGGAAACCTACCTGCACACCTATGAAAGACAGATTGACAATGGCACCGTGACCTTGGCGCTTCATCATGATGAGTTCGTGCTTCAACCCGATCAGCACACCGAGCACGTTGGTATCGAACACACTTCGGTACGTCTCGATGTCGAAAGTATCCACCGATGAGAACTCTCTTTCTATCCCTGCGTTATTCACCGCAACGTCGAGTCGGCGCGAAGCGCGCGTCGATCGTCTCGAAGGGCGAATGCTCTCCACTGCCGAGCGGGTGTCGGATTTGACGTAGAGAGCGTCGGCGGCCCGGTTGCCTCCAAGCAAAGGTTGAACGGCACCACAGCTGAGGGATTTTGACATCAAACCGGCGAGCGACTCACCACGTATCTGGAGGTGCCGCAAAGAATGCGGCAAATGTCCGGAATGGTCTCGCCTGCCGACATTGATGTTTGCGACCGCCAGCGGCTGCTTGGGGTCGGGAGTGTGAGTTCGCGATGCCGGAAAATGTCGCCCGGCTGCTCGGTGCCGCCACCGTCGGCAATCCGTCTCACTGCCGACGTAGAACCCCGTCCTCTCCAACGTCGGCAAAGGCCGATGGGACAGCTCGCGCGGTATGCGGCTCTGTCCAGCTCTGGCGGCGAATGAGAGGTCTGTGGCGCCAGTGTTTATGTTGGTGACTGAGGCAATCCCTACGGGGCAGCCTCGTTGATGGCACGTTCGAGATGACCGGCAGCGTCCAGCACCGCGTCGAATGCGGGGACGTCGCCGAAGACCATTCCGGCCATTGCGGCATAATCCCGGGCGAGCGCCTCGCGCATAGACTCGCTCGGAGCCAAGGTAAAAGCGCCCGGCCGCGCCATCTCAAGTCCCAGATCAGTGCTGCCAAAAAAGAGCCTCGCGTGCCGGGCACAGTCCGCGGCAAGTTCGCGATCCGCAAGCCACCCGGCTTCCGTAGCGATCTGCATGAGGTGATGCAAATCATAGTAGTGGCGCGAGACCCGCTGACCGCTGTGCCGAAGTTCGGCACGGCGGTCGTGCCATTGCCTCAGTCCGTGAACGATCATGACCTTGTCCCAGAAGGTGCGTCTTGCCTCGACGGTGGTGATGTTCGGCACAGCCAGATCCAGCTCTGGCAAATCCTGATCAACGTATGGCGCGACGCTTGCAACGACGTGCGGGTCGAGCGCCGACTTGGCTCCAGATTCGATTTTTACGGCCGAGCGGACGTAATCTCCTGCTGCAGGCGTGACAGCGGGATACCAGAAAAGGAGACTCTGGTGATCCTGATCATCCGGATCCAACTCCAGCCGGAAGCGCCCGTCGCCAATCGCAGCAAGTGCGCACTGACTGAGCTGACCCGACAAGGGGCCAGCGATATATGCCTGGCAGGCTTCCCGGATCGCGTTGAGTCGCCCTCGACGCTTCTTTCCGCTCAACGCGTCAAGTTCGCCCGCATCCGCATGCTGACCAAGATCATCGCGGAAAACCGTTACATCGACGTCTTCCGAAAATCGCGTAATCAGACCAAATGCCTTCGATAGAGAAGTGCCGCCCTTGAACAGCAGCCTCGGGCCGCCGACGGGGAGCCCATTAAACAATGCATCCAATGTCCAGCAGACCCAGAAGTCCTTCTCGACATTCTGCACCGCCGTCCCCAACCGGGTGGCAGCACGCAGGAAAAGGTCACGCCGATCGGCGTCAGAGGCAGCTATAACTTCCTGGTAGGCGTCGTTCAACCCTTCACTCCCGCGTGTTAGCAGATTGCCCCGGCGTCGGTGCAGACTTCTGTTTCGTCGAAGATCCCTGTACAGGCGCCTGCGCGTCCGGGGGATCACAACGGAGCAGTTCCCGCACGACACCCTGCATCCAGACGGGCATCATTCCCAGTCCACTTATTAGGTCCTCGCGAATAGCGTCTCCGCTTACCGGGTCAGCCAGAACACACCTCAACCGGTCGAGTATGCGGCCACGGTCGGAGGCCAGCATGTCCTTTAGCCAGTGCAGGGCCTGCACCACGCGCATAGCCGGCCGCCCCGCCCAATAGAGCCGGCTCGGGGCCGTCTGCTTGAACTGGATGTTCAGGTTCCCAAGCTGGACTCCCCGGCGCCGGGCATCCGTATGGACTATCACTCGAGCGGGCACAGCATCGGTCAGACCCAGGTCGTTCGCTGCGGTCATGCCATCGACCAGTACGCGCAATTGATCACGTCGGGCGATCGCGGCCACTACGGCACGATAGTCCGGCGTAGTGGGACTTTTCGTCAGCCGGTTCAGCGTCGGTCGATCATAGAGTCCCCGTTCAATTCGACGCAACTCTCCTGCCGCGACCATACGCTGCAAGACCTTGTCGACTGCGTCGCGACTGCCCATATCTGCGAAGTCGGACGCCCCCCAAACCTGGCCAGGCGCTGCGGAATCGATTAACGCTGAGATTCTGGATTTCAGACCGGACATGAAGAATACTCCTTGTCCGATATTTGTATATTTTTTTTGGACAGTCTGCAAGCCTCTTATCCGAAAAACGACAACAAATTTCGGACATATGCCCCTGGACCACCCAGTCGATGTATCAACAGCAAAAGATTCCCTATGATGCCTCCCTCGACACCACTACGGACCTGCTCCCGCCGGGCATGCATAACGCCACACGGCCGGAATCATTTCAGTATTCTGGCACCAGTAAACACCGCAGCGGCGTGATCCAGCTATCGCTGCTACTGCTCGGCAATCTCGCCAGCGCCGGGTGACCGCCACATCGTCAAGTTCACGAGCACACGCGATCAACACCTGGCGTTCGCCGTCCACTGTAAAGCCGGCCTACGTGTCACAGTTCAGGCTCGCGGCTTTGCCGCCACAAGGTCGCGTCAAGACCGCGCACAGCGCGTTCAGCGTCCTACCATCCTTCCGCGACTCCGGCAATCTGAACGCGAGCACGACTTCGCCCAATGTGGTGGTAGACGCGAACCATGACAAAGCAATATCGCGCCGTAAAGTCCGCGTCTTGCGGTCTGGTCGTCGCGATATTGAGCAGCGGCACACGGACATGGACGAAGCCCGCTTCACCGCCCGACACGGAAACGCGTTTTACCGTCCATCAAGGCCGCAGCAAGGCGTTCTGTGGAAATCGTCGTGGTAGTCGAAAGATGGGGATCGTCTTTCTTGATCTGGACATCAAGGAACGTAAGTGGCCTCCCATGAATAGGAGCCAGGTTTCGCCCCACCCCGTAGCCACCCCGGGTACGGCGCTTTGCACAGGTTCCGAACTGTGCGTTTGAGCGAGACCTGATGTTATAGGGGGCAGTTCAATTTCGCCATTTATCTTTCGTCGTCCGCGGGGGAATCGCATTCGCGGAGTGGACCTGAGCGCTGCGACAGATTTCCCGGCGCGCCAACAGATGCAGCAACGATTCCGAACAACCATTTCAGGACGGTCGCCCATACGCTCAGGCAGCAGTCGAGGCCTGCCCCACGAACCCATTGCCGGGGAAAGCGCAAGGGAACATAGCCCACCAAAGCGTGACTCACTGCAATTCGCCGCCAGCCAGCCCCCTGCCGACCTCGCCACGGCGAAGACTCTCGTCCAGTCAGCCAGATTGCTACGTACTTTGATGTCTGCCCCTGGCTTATCCTTCACTCACGTTGAAGTACGAGGTTATTAGATTGCTGCTCTATTGCCCACGGGGTCCTACCGACGCTAATATCAAGTCGACAAATCGGGATGATCGCGACTACGCTTCGCTTATTTCGGCTTTCTTGACTCCAACGAGGAAGACAGCTGCTCGGATGCGGAACGGCAGATTGCCGGGCAAATACGGATGGTTCAATCGAAATACCAGAGATCCCTTCTTCGATAACTCGAATATGAAATGCAAGATCGTGCCCGTAGGGCGCCGTAGAGATGGAGGAACACGCTACTGGTGTTTGGCACATCACGCCAACGCTACCGCCAAGTACGGGGTCGCCGCACACATGTGCGTTGCAGCGAATGATGTTCCGATCGGCCCCGAAGAGACGCTCGACCTCGACTTCGAGAAATATCCAGGCGGCATTGCTCTGTGGGGCTCGGTCCCAGCCGTCTATGACACGACCTATCAATCCGTCGATCGCGGGATACATGTGCATGCGCGCTGCATAAAAAACGGTTTCAAGGAGATCGACAGGACTTACCGCAAGCTACGCATCCCTTTGCCGGGGGATTTGTTTTCCGATGGCTGGGTCGAAGTCGACGAGATTGACGCAATCAACTACATGGTGTCCAGCGTTTTCGGCTTCAAGACGATCTCCGTAAATTGCACCTATTGCGGGTTCCCACACTTAGACCGTGATTGGTTTTCTGTGCATACGCATCGGAGACACCAGTGCCACGGCTGTGGCCGGCAGTTTTCGGACTCGGTGTCCGGTATTGGAAATCCACTATCCGACGTTGGCCAACTTCTGGGCTCGAAGCCAAAAGCAAAAATTCGTGCTCTCAAGAGCGTGTCTTTTCGTCAGTGTGACTATCCCGGAGGAATTCAAATTTGGGGATCCAATCCCGCAATCGTCTGGACGTCTGATGAACCGGAGGAGGTTGGCATCCACATACACGCCTTCTCTTCGCATGAACAAGCGATGCCTATCGTCGACGACACCTATCTGAAAGTGACCATTGATGGCATCAAACTCAATGCCAACCAAGTGCGTACCTACATGGCTCAATCGTCCATGCCGCATCTTGACGGACGAGTTGTAGACCTCGTCTGCCCGTCGTGTGGCGAATCCCACTTCGACCACGCGGAGATGGCGTACACGCCGCATATCGACCACGAATGCCATTCATGTAAAACCCTTTTCCGGTCGCACACACAGATCAAGAAGACAATCGGCAATCCATTTGTGGCAGTCAGGCGCAAATTGGCCACCAAGGGCTTAAACCCGTTGCGCGAAGATAAGCTTGGGCTGCGCCCCGAGACAATCTAAGCGCAATCTAGAAGTCTTCCGGCTGAAGCTCTGGAAGATACCCGCCGCGTGCCTTCATAAGGCCATAGGCATCAAACGCTTCCGGGCCTGTAAGCAGACCCGCACCCACGGCATCACGCAATAGCCCTATGGAGCCAGTAAGCTGGATGCCCATATTCTTTTTCTTGATCACTCTGCGCGCTGCTCCGTCGTCACACGCCACCGAACAACCTAGAACTCGCGCAGCGAGAATGCATTCCGTTTCGCCTGGGCCAAGGCCCCACGAGCCAAGAGCATCCTCATACTCCCCCGCGTCGATCAGATCTGCATCAACCCATGCCATGTCACCTCGTTTAATAGCGATTTGGATCGCCCGTGCAACCGTCTTCGACTCCCGCCGCACCACCTCACTGACCTGAAAACCAAGGCCGGGAAGGGAGACGACTGCGGCGAAGACTTCGCCGTTAGCGAGATTAATGAGAGTGGATGCGTCGAGGATGACAATCACACATTGATGTCCGCATTGGCGACCACGAGGGCCGAAACTGGGACATTCAGCAACTCCGCAGCTTTGCCTATCGATAACTGTCCTGCGCGGACCTTGGCTACTGCGGACTCCATCAGGACCGGCGACGTCTCGATCAGCAGATCAGGGCGTGCCGGGATATCGATGGCGGCGGCGAACTTCTCGGGGTTCTTGTAATCGTCTCCGAGCTTCTGGTAAAAGGCGCGTGCGCCGCCAGGCTGGAGTAACTCGAGAGTTTCGAAACGTCGAGCAGCAACTTCGAAGCTGACATGAAAAAGATGGGCAATCCAGGAAATCTCAATCGCACCCAGTGGCTTCTTCGAGATTCCCAGTTGCTCTCGGACCGCCTTAAGCGCGCTTAGAACACCGTGCCGGGGCAGCACAAGGGCGGCGGCAAAAGCGTCCGCGAACTTCTCGTCAGCTCGTCGGGGCGAATTAAGTCCGCCTACCTCCTTGTCCAGGTGTGCGTAACCATCCAGGCGCGAATCATGGTGCGCTACCAGGTGTCCCAACTCGTGCGCGATGGTGAAAAGCATTCGGGCCTTGAAACCTCTTGCACCCAATACCATCAGCGCATAACCCTCAACAATCGCAGAGACTCCCTCTATGCTTGGGTCCCGCGAAAACAACGTAAAGATACCGAGTTCATTGATGACTTGAGGGAGATTCGGGAAGGGTTCAAGCTCATCGAGATTAGTGAAGGACGCTCGGAACCGCCGCGCGAAATCCTCGGCGTTTTCCAGCAACGGCGCCAATCCCTTGAACAAGTCCAACCACGCCAGATTTGAGGGCAACCCACGAGCAATCAAAAGCGCGTCTCGGACCTGTGCGGAAAGCACATCGACGTAGGACGCGACCTCGGACTCCCGCTGGTCCAAGGTCTGCCGAAATAGCATCCGGATCGGTTCGGCGGGAGCTTTGTCCATGAGACTTGAAAGCGGGATCCTCAAGGCCTTGGCGATACCGCGCATTTCCCCAAGCGACGCCCTGGCGCCACTCGCCACCTGCTCAAACCTTTCACGCGAAAGGCCAGCTTTGGCGGCGGCCTTTTCAACCGTGAGGTTTCGGCTCGCCAGGTGAGCGGGGATATTGGTCACGGCCTAGCCTCTCGTTTAATCTCTTCCAATGCGCGCCGTAGACGTTCGGCCTGAGTGTCGGAGAGCTTTCGGTTGCGACCCATAATCTGATTTACACGGGATCCCGTGCGTTCGAATAAATCGGAGAGGATATCCAACGAACGCTCGCGCCCGAGTTGCACTTCCCTTTCAGTCTCAAGTACAACAGGGTTCTTCCCGATTATATAGTTCTTGATACGGGTTTCGAAATTGGAGTGACTATCACGCGGATGCTGTACGCCCTCCGGGGTCACAATAATATTGCCGTGCTTCTGGCCAGCGTCAAACCGCAGTGCATTACTCGGAAATTGGCGCAGCGCTTCAAGTTGATCCTCAAGCTTGTCATCGATTTCCATACCGCCTATCACGTATTGCTGATAAGTCCGCCCACGGCTTCCACTCACAACGAAAATATGATCTCCTGGCTTCACCATGCGACGCAAGTCTGGACGACAGGTACCCATCGTCGGTCTGGCCGAAGTCAACATTGGATCTACAAGCGCACGGCCGGCGCCCGGATCAGAGCCAGGTGACACGAAGATGTAGCTGGACATAGACGCCCCCGCGATCGGAATGGATACCTGTTTTTTTATACAGTACTCGAGATTTAGCCAGAACTCAATCGGTAACACTATCACTTCGCTCGCTGGCGTGCTTATTGACAACATTTTCTGGGTAACATCCCTAGCGACGCGAATCAGGTCAAAGCAGCGCGACGTGGAATTTCCCGCAGGCGCTACCCTACGTCTGTGTCACGGCCGCCGCGACTTTCCGCAACGACGACACACCCATACGACGAAAACGACTGCCAGGTTGCCGTCCCCGGCGACGGCAATCATCTCACCCGGGTACACGCGGCAAGCTAACCGGCGTGGCTAGCCAGTTGCTCGGCGACCGCGCAGTGCAGGAGATCGCCCGGCTTCCTTGATCGGATGGTCTGCAAAATAGTAGGAGACCTGACGCAACTGAGAGGCGGGGCTCCGGCGACTGCGCGTAACGTATGCCCGGGACGCACTCCCGAGGTTTATCCAGAACTTTCCCGACATGCCTGCCGACAGGTTTACTCCGATCCTCGCGTAATCTCCTATGTCCAGCCACATAACGGGTTCCGTATTTCAAAAATGTGGTGAATTTTCACAAACCAAGCATTACAAATCATGAATAAAATCGAAACGTCAAATCAAACTGAACGAAATCGGATGCTGCGGTCCGCGTTCTGGGCAAAACGGTATGCCAGAAATAATCCGATCGCCTCACTGGGCTTGCTCAGCGGGATAGTGGGCGGCGGCACGCTTTTCTGGTATTACATGCTGCTTGGCCAGATGCCAGATTTCACCCTCGCGCAAACAACAGGGCTTTTCTCTGCAGCATTCCTCGCCGGGATTATCGTTATCGGTACCCTTGCGTTGACCTGCGTGGCGCCTGCCGCCTCTGCAAGATATGCACTGGACGCAATGCTTCCGGAAAACCCGACATCCTCGCATTTCTGGTTGTCTGGCGAGGCGAGAGCAGAACAGGCAGCCAAAGTGACGTCGCGAATGCGGGCTGAACTGCTGAGAGGAGACTTTGCAGTTGAACTCAGCACGCTTTCAGTACTGGCGTGGAGCGGCATCGGACTCCGATCTCTTGCAGATTTATTCTGGCCGAGTGACCCGGAACTCGTGATGGCGATTTACGCAGTGGCGGTGTCTGCCCTGCTCGCCGTGGTATTCGCAGGCGCCCATTTGCGCACCAAGCCCAGGATCGCACTTCGAATGCCCGTCGTATTCGGGCTCTGCGCCATTGCGACGTTGTTTATCCTTCATAAAGCCGGACTTGATTCAGCGACTCCGCTGCTTTCGTTCAGTCTTCCAGGAGGTACGATTCCTGACATTGCTGGACCCTCCCTAGCCGGACACTTCCTGCGTGTCCACGTTTATGTGCTCGCTCTTTCGCTTGCTGCCATGGCAACGGGGATTCTTTCATACGCCGCAATCGTGGCTGAGCGTCGCCGTATACGGCGCGATACTATTTCAGGGCCGCTGCGCCCCAAACTGCCCCCTCAATGTTCACCATACGCCTGTGGTTGACACTGATCTACGTCGCCCTCAGTTTTTCTCCGTTGATGCTCGCACTTGAATTTGCGAAGCTGAATGGACCGGCGCACGCGATCCGAACGCTGGGCACGATAGTCCTGTACCTTGCGGTCTTCAATCTTGCTTTTTTCTCAATGGCAAGCATGAAGCGTGATTTCTTCAAGACGTGTCTGATCGCCGTCGGATTCCTTGCAGTTACGGTGTTGGTACCCACGCAACGTCCAACGGTCATTCCGAAGGGTGTCGTGTTTGCACTGGGATTAGGCAATTTCCACTCCTCCGCGATTCTGCTGTCCTCCCTCCAGTGCCCCCGCCTTGCCATGTACGGAATCGAATGCGAAGCCAAAAAGGACGATGCCATCGTCGTGACAAACGTCAACGTCCTGAACAGGCTGGGATCGACAGCCACACTGGAACTCCAGATCCGGCGTCAAGGACCCGACATCGACAAGGCGCTGAACACCGCAGGACTTGCAGTTTCCGCTGACCTGCCGGATCCTCCCGCGACCCTCAGCCAGAAACCGGTTCTCCTGACCCGGGAGCAATCGGTTCGTGACTTTACAAACGGAGATCCGAAGCAGCGTATCATCGCTGCGCGGCAGTGTGACGATTCAATCGCCAGCTGGTTACAGTCGCCCTGGGAAGCCGACAAGACCCGGCTCGCGAGCCGGAGCAGGTATGTCCGCCTATGGTGCGTGACGGTCAATATACCCGCCGATCAACTGCTTGACTTCGACAAGGACGGTATCCGTTCATACAAGGATGGCTACTCCGAATTTATCGGCACGCGACCCGCTACAAAGACCTGAGCCAATTCCCACGTCAATGCCAACATAAGCGGGGGCGACACGGAAAGCCGTTCGGAACGCGAATCGGCGCAGGATGCGCGGATTGCATCGGCTCCCCCGGCAATCCGGGATCAGAACCGGGCCGCCAGCGTCATTCGCTGCGGATAAACCACGCGAAACGTGTTGCAAGGCTTAACCCGCACGCCCTGTCATGCTCCTTTTGCGGACGGCCCCCGGATCTTGCGCGTGCCGTAGAATGCAACGGACTGGAAACCATTCTATGGCACCGACTCCAAAGCCGCGCAAGTCGAGACAATCTGGCGGCAGACCACCGATGACGCGGGACATGTTACTGCCGCTCCCGGCGACGATCTCGCGTCACCGTTCACTCGAGCACCATGTGGCGCTCGCCGCGTTGCGCGCGGGAAACTGCAATATCGAACTGATCGGTCGGCTATTCAGGGCCGTGTACCTCGCCTATTTCGTTCACGAAACGTTGACTGGCCGTCGCTCCCTCGAGCCTTTCCGGATTTCCGAGGCGGTGCTGCACACTGTCGCCGCGCGCATCAAGGCCGCAGGTGACTGGTCGCTGCCTGAAGCTGACGGGCGAGCTCTTGAATGCGTTCTGTCGCTGCACGACGAACAGCTCTCGACGCTCCCCTCGCATCGGATCGCACAGGCCGATGAACGGTTGAACATTTTTCTTGTCACCGACGCGCTGTCGCCGATTGCGCCGGACGACGATCACGACACCTGAATCGCGGGGTGCCCGACGCACACGTCGGGCCATACATAGCCTGACATACAGGAAGAACCCGCACGGCGCCGCTCCTTGCACAACGACCTGGCTGGTATATCGAGCAGCTTGCCAGACCGATCCGGGACGTTCGCCGACCATTCAGAAGTCCCCATCTCTCTGCATTCACCGGGATCCGGTGGCCGATCGCCAATCGTCACGCCAGTTGCTGATAAAATCAGTCGCACAGAAAATATCCGTCGGAGCACGGCTGATCATGGAGTACCGAGTCAGTTATGAGCACAGTCTGGCAAGCGCCCCCAGTGACTTTATCGCGCGTATCACCTCGCATCTGGTCGAGGACATTCCCGCCAACGTTCCGCGCGCCCTGCTCCCCGAATTCATCGCCGACCTGATCCTGAAACGATCACCCGAGATCGGCAGGATCCGTGACCTGAGGATACTGTAGCGCTTCCCGGCCAGACGCAACTGCAGCGCAGCCCGGTTCACGCCACACGGCTGTTTCCCCTGCCATCGCCAGCGTTGACGCAGGTAACGCGCTGCACCGGTTGCAACGGAAATCCCGGCCGTGCAATCCATGTTTCTTCCCCGGGTCAACTATGCCGCCCCCCGCAACCGTATCGACGATGCCGCTGATGAACGCCCTTGATACCCTCTCATTGAAACCTGCCAGTATCCTGCGTCATCGCCGCCGGATTACTGTGCGGCGGTCGACCGTTCACGGCAAAGGGGTGTTCGCGACGTGCGCGCTTGTGGCCGGCGAACTCATCTGTGAGTACCTGGGCGAACGGATCTCGTGGGACGAGGCGGTGCGCCGCCACCCGCGTGATCCGGCACAGCCGGATCACACCTTCTACTTCGACGTCGGCAACGGTACCGTCATCGATGGGGCAATCGGCGGTAACAGTGCCAGATGGATCAACCACGCATGTCGCCCCAACTGCGAAGCCGAGGACCGCGAGGGCCGCATCTTCATTCGCACCGTGAGCCCGGTACCGGCCGGCGAAGAACTGAGCATCGACTACGCGCTCTTCGTGGAAGGACGGCACACCCGTTTGCTTCGGGAGCAGTACGCCTGCCACTGCGGCGCGCCAGACTGCCGGGGAACCATGCTGGCCAGACGGGGAAGGCGGCCATGGAAGGAGCATATTCCAGCACCTGTCCGTAGCGTGGTCGAGGACAGTGTGCGTGCGGACGTGGCAGCACAGGCCGCAGTCCACGTTCGAACGACTATCGCGGACACACTGATCGACGCATAGCGGGAAGCCTCCGATGCTGCCCGGTCGTGAAGCGGTGGAATTCATCAGGATATCGTGCCGGGCGCGATCCGCCCGCGCAACCGCCGGGCAACACCGGGGAGAACACCGGCACCTCCAGCATGAGCATGGTCGACACCGCCGGTCCCTTCCGCCTTCCTGCCTGGGCGCTGGTCAGGAAAACCCGTCTCGCACACGGCCTGCGCTTCGCACAGCCCTCCCGACAGCTCACACCCGTGCGGGCAGATGCGTCTGGTTTCCGATCTGCCGGACCTCGAGCCCCAGGGCGTCATCAGAATCTGCCGGAACGCCAAGGATCTGCGCCAGCGTGCGAACCCGGTTGATCGCTAGACGCCTCATCCGTGATGCATAGGTCAGCCTCACGTGAGCAGTCAGCGAGGGATCTCCCGCCTGCTCACTTCACTGTTCAGGCCACCACTTCGCAGACACCCCAGCGCGTCTCGATGATTGCACCCACCCGCGCGGCCTGCGCGCCCACCGATCGCGCGCGAAATGTCACGGTGGCGCCCTGCGCATGCGCGAAGGGTCCAATCGCGACCACCACGAGTTCGTGGTCCCGGAAGCTGATGTGCGACCCGGCGAACGCGCTGGTCCGTGAACGCCCGGGTACGCGGTCATGTGGCTTCGAGGCAGCATCGCG
The DNA here is from genome assembly GCF_014201055.1 of Paraburkholderia sp. CI2. Lineage (NCBI taxonomy): Bacteria > Pseudomonadati > Pseudomonadota > Betaproteobacteria > Burkholderiales > Burkholderiaceae > Paraburkholderia > Paraburkholderia sp. CI2. Next base: position 261,442 of record NZ_JACHDL010000008.1, on the reverse strand, counting down.
GTCGTTCATGCTCAAACCCGCGAGCAGTTCAACATCGGCTGGCAAAGGCATCGGTCATAACGGTCTGTTCTCCAGTCCGGCATTCTAGCAACGATGTGGGCGATCCCGGCTCTGCCGCCAGGTACCGGTGCGAGCACAGGCTGTCCGTCGCACATACCTTGAAGGCCTCGCCGCACCTGGCACGTCCAGCCTGACGTCGCCACAGCCGCCATGGCGTTGTCCTCAACGGCCAGTGCCAGTGGTTCGGTGCAGCAGGCTGTGTCATGACAGTCCTGAAACCCTCTCAGGGCGCCCCCACGCTGCGCTGCGGGCGGGCTTTCGTGCTTCGCACCGGGCCGCCGGCGGCGTCCCGGCCCTCCCGGGCTTCAATCCCTGGCGCAAAACCGCAACCTCCGACACCTAACACCCGCACCTGTACCCCCCAGTCAGGTGAAGGCCGCAGGCGGCCTCCACGATCGCGCTCGCCGCGCGGCGGCTCATCCCGGTCAAACCCGGCGCTTCGCAGGGGCCTGCCCCTGAGTTCCCGCCCGACACCCGCGACCGTAGCCCATGGCCGCCCGGTGTCAAGGGGCGAGGGACCGTGTTGCCCGCACCCCTCCCTCGCCTTTTTTCCTTGACACCGGGCGACCATCGGCTCCCTGAGTCGCACGGGCGCGAACTCAGGGGACTGGCGGCAGCACTGCCAACCCCGGGTTCCACCGGGACGAGCCCAACCCCTACGAGGCGGGCGGAATCTTGGGGCCCGGTCAGCGCAACACCCCTCAACCATTTTTGCTGTGGAGAGTGTCATGCAACTCGCTTCCTCCTTCCGTTACGGTTCCCCGATGCTCCGCTCCGACTCGCCGCTGTCGGACGATCAGATCCGCCGTGTTGCCCCTTCGATCTTCGCGGACGGCAAGCACGAAAGCCGCTCCGAACGCTACACCTATATTCCCACCATCGACGTGCTGCGCGGCCTGCGCAACGAAGGCTTCCAGCCATTCATGGTCTGCCAGACCCGCGTACGCGATCAGGATAAGCGCGAATTCACAAAGCATCTGATCCGCATGCGCCCCGCAAGCGACATTACCGGCGAGGACGTCAACGAAATCATCCTCCTCAATTCGCACGACGGCTCCAGCGGGTTCCAGTTACTCGGTGGCGTCTATCGCTTCGTCTGCCAGAACGGCATGGTTGCGGGTGAAACCGTCGGTGAGGTCCGCGTCCCCCACAGGGGCAACATCGTGCAGAACGTCATTAACGGCGCGTTTGACGTGCTCGACGGCTTTGACCTGATCCGCGAACAGAAAGACGGCATGAAGGCCCTCACGCTCGAGCGCGACGAGCAGCACGCGTTTGCGCGCTCCGCGCTCGCGCTGCGCTACGAACCGACCGACGCCGAAGCGCCCGCACCTGTCACCGACAGCCAACTGCTCGCCCCGCGCCGCTTCGAGGATCGGCGCGACGATCTCTGGACGGTATTTCAAAGGGTCCAGGAAAACCTCACCAAGGGCGGGCTGCATGGACGCTCGCGCAGCGGACGCTCCATGTCCACCCGTCCCATCACCGGCATTGACCAGAACGTGAAGCTCAACCGCGCGCTGTGGATGCTCGCTGAAGCAATGCGCCAGATGAAGGCGTAAGCACCGCAGGGGCGGCCTCCCTACGCTGTCCCTTCCATTCGATCAGGACTCCTCTCCGGGTCAAGTCCTGACGTATCCGGCAGCACCCGACCCGGCACCTTCTTTCCGACCTTCTGGAGTCAGTCATGCAAACCCAAGTTGAAACCACCGTGGCAGAAACCACTGAAACCGCATCGCCGCTCGAAACCAGTTTCGGCAACGAGCAGCCCGTCATCACCGTGCCGTATTGCAGCCTGCGGCCCTCGCCACTCAATGCCCGCACCCAACTCCTTTCAGGTATTCCGGGCCTCGCCGCCAACATCCGCGCCAAGGGCCTTTTGCAGAACCTCGTCGTTCACGAAATGAAGGGCGGGCGGGGCAAACAGCGCCGCTATGGTGTCTGCGCGGGCCAGCGCCGCGAGGCCGCGCTCGACCTGCTGTACGAACAGAAGCACATCGCTGGCGACTATCCGGTACCCGTGCGCCTTGTCAGCGAAGGCGAAGCCCTCGCCATTTCGCTGATCGAGAACAGCGAACGTGAAGGACTCGACCCGTTCGACGTGCTGCGCGCGTACCGGATGCTGGCCGAGGAAGGGCGCAGCGTCGATTACATCGCCGCGCTGTTCTCCGCGTCGCCGCTCACCGTCAAGCGCCGTATGAAGCTCGGCAACGTGTCCCCGAAGCTGCTCGCGCTGCTGCGCGAGGATGCGATTACGCTCGACCAGCTTGCGGCCCTCGCACTCGCGGACGATCACGAAACGCAGGAACACATCTGGTTCGACGCGAACGACTGGCAGCGCCAGCCCAACTATCTGCGGCAGGCCATCACGCGTGCCGAGATCGACGCGAGCCGCAGCCGGCTCGTGCGCTTCGTCGGCGTTGCCGCCTATGAAACAGCGGGCGGCTACGTTCGCCGCGATCTGTTCAGCGACGACGAAAACGCAGGCTACATCGCCGACGCCGAACTGTTGCAGAAGCTCGTCGCACAGAAGCTCGACGCCGCCGCCGAGGAAGTGCGCGGCGAAGGATGGGGCTGGATTGAAACGCGTGTCGAGCGCGACTTTCTGGAACAGAACCGTTACGGCAGGCTGCGTCCGGTCCAGCGCCCGTACACCGATGACGAACAACGGCAGATGGACGCGCTCACCGCACAGCAGGACGAACTCGCCGAAAAACTGGAGGCGCTGTCGGAGGATGACGAAAACGCCTACGAGGAAGCCGACCGGCTGAATGACGAGATCGGGCGCGTCAGTGCCGCCCTCATCGTGCTCGAAAGCGTCGCACTCGTATGGGACGAACAGCAGATGGCCGAAGCGGGCGCATTTGTCATCGTCGGACCGCAAGGCGAACTCGTCATCGAGCGCGGCCTCGTGCGCCGCGAGAACGCCGACGCGCTCGAAGCGGCAGGTGCGCATGTCACCGGCACGCCCGAAGCCGAAGCACAAGATGCAGTGTCCGCAACCGCCCCGAAGATCAAACCGGTTCACAGCGCAAAGCTCTGCCAGCGGCTCACCGCGCACCGCACCGCCGCCATGCGTGCGGAACTTGCCACACAGCCCGCCGTGGCGCTCGCCGCACTGCTGCATCGCCTGGTTCCGAAGGCGCTGCCCGAGCATTTCGGGCACACGTGCGCGCGTGACTTCCTTGCCCTGACCGGAACGAACAATCACGACGGACTGTTGCGCGCCGCAGACGACCTGGGCACCAGCCCCGCATGGAGCGCCATCGAGATGCAACGCGCGCGATGGATCGCGGAACTGCCCGCGAAACGGGCCGACCTGCTGCCCTGGCTGGTCCAGCAGGACCCCGGCACGACGCTGCTCGATCTGCTCGCGTTCTGCATCGGCACCCTGCTTGACGGGGTCGCGTGCGAAGAAAGGCCGCATGCGATCAACGCGCTCGCAGGTGCGCTCAATCTCGACATGACCGCGTACTGGACGCCCACCCGCGCCACGTATTTCGACCATGTCAGCAAGGCGCGCATTGCAGAGGTCGTCGCTGCCGCCGTCTCGCCGAAGGCTGCAGCCGACCTCGACAGGATGAAGAAGGCCGACGCTGCAGCCGCCGCCGAACTGCGCCTCGCGAAAGTCGCCTGGGTGCCGGAAATCTTCACCGACCGGGAAATCCCTGCCGCACCCTCATGGGCGAGCCGGGACGACGACGACGACGATGAGGATGAGGATGAGGACGGACCTGACGGTGCGGATACCGGAGCCGATGCGCAAGAAACGCCAGAGGGCGAAGACGCCGACAAGGAACGGGGTGCGGGTCATGGCACGGAACACGTCAATGACACCCCGCCCGATGCACCAGACGCGCCCGTCGCAGCCAGCCCGCAGCCAGCATGGCCTTTCCCGACCGCTGACAGCATAGGCACTGTGAGTACCGGGCAACCCGGCCCGCTCGCAGCGTAACCCCAACCCTCGCCTCGGCAACGGGGCGAGGCACGCGGAGCGGCACCCCGGAGTGGCACCCCAGCACGCCCTGCCCCCTGCGCATCCAGCCCGAACCGGAGAGTCCGTCATGTTCAACCCTATCCGCATGGTCGTGCTCGCGACCAACGCCGTGGGTTCGCCCGATCTTTTCCTCACTTCCGTCGAAGCAACCGACACGCAGTACCAGCATGGCCGCCATTACGACATGGCATTGCTGCGCGCCCGCGATGAAGGCGACAGTACCCCGATGATTGCCTTCGACCAGCACGACGCGGCGGCTCGCATGCTCCGCCGCGCCGCCGCGTTCATCGAAGGCGACACCACCGGGGGATAACCCGTGCGGGCAGACGGCCGGAAAAATCGCAGCAGGATGAGCCGCCCGTAGGGCTTCCTGCACGGCAAGCCCTCACTGACGCACTTCGTGATTCATTGCGGCTTGACCGATGGTGATACCGGCGCGGTGTAGCCTGTCCGGGCGGACCGCAAGCCGTCTGTCCGCACCCAATGGTCCCCTGCCCACCACGCTGCCAGGCCGCCCGCGAGAGCCGCCAGCAGCATCACCATCAGTCCGCCAGCCACCAGCCCGTAGCACGCCCTCACGAACCGCCGCACGGCGACCCGCTCGAATGACGCGAGCGCTGCGTCGAGCCGTCGCCGCTGTTCACGGGCCGCGACCGCCGTCGCCGCCACAAGCCGGTTCCCGGCAACACGCGCAATCCGGTTCGCCGCCCGCTGGGTGAGCGTAGCAAGCGCCTCATCGTTCAACTGCGCAAGCGCCGCCCGGTAGCGCGCCTCGTGCTCGGCGGTGATCTTCTCCGCCAGAGTGATCGTTTCCTTGCAGCGTGCAAGCGCGTCGCGATGCTGCGCCATGAGCGCCTGCGTCGCCGCGTGCGCTTCGGCGCGCGCCGCATCAATGCCGCCCGCGCCCGCCTGCCGGATGCGCTCAGGCATCGCTTCGTAGAGGCGCACGTAGTATTCGAGCACCGCCAGCACCGACCACAATGCATCGTTGTCACGCAGGTTCAGCGCCGCCGACACGCGGCGCATGCGCAGCAGGCTTGCGTCGTCCAGTGGCTCGCCGCTCACTTCGAGAAACAGCCGCGCGAGCGGATCAGCCGGGCGCGGGTGCCGCTCCCGCCGCGTACGCCGCTCAAGCATCGCCGGTCACCTGCGCGAACATCACGTCATAGCACGATCGCCAGCGCAGCAGTTCCGCGCGCTGCCCGATGGGCAGCGTCTCAACCGCCTTGCGGACCGACAGCCGCTGGCTGCGCAGGTCATCTGCAACGCGGTCGGCCAGTTCCGGAAAATCCAGCGACCTGCCCCTCGCCTCGATAGTTTTGCGCAGCTTCGAATCGCGATACAGCACGAAGCGTTCAGCCGCACCGTACAGGCCGTTGCGCACAACATGCACGGTCGCGTCCGGGAACGTTTCGCTGAACTGCCGCAGCAGTTCAAGACTGTCGCGCTGCCGGTTGATGACCCAGAACACGACGAGGCGCCGTCCGAGTTCATCGAGCGTACTGCCCAGTGTCGCGCCGTATCGTGTGACTCCACCCTGATTGCGTGCCGCCGTGCTGACCACCACGACCGCATCGCGATGCCCGTCGCAGTAGTTCACCATGTCGATCCAGCCACCCGCCGTGTCCAGATCGAATGATGCGCAATCGATTTCGTCGTGCACCGCGCGCATCACGTCCGGGTTCGACGTATCGTTTTCCACCAGCACGGTATTCACGCCCCGGCGTTGCAGGTGATCCACAAGCGCCAGCGCCACTACGCTCTTGCCCACGCCGCCCTTGCCGCCGCCAACGAGATAGATGGGATTGACTGTCGTGTCGGCTGTTGCGTCCATCGCGACCTCCCTACAGATCGTCGGTATCGGGCCGGATCGCAAATCCGAGCGTGCCCTGCACCGGCATGGGTTGCCTGGTTACGGTCTTTCCCCCGCCCTTGCGGACCTGATCCTTGCGCGGCGGCGCATCAGGTTGACGCACCGCTGCGCCGCCCGCCTGCCGTGCCGTACGCGCGCCCGACGACGGGCGTGTGCCATTTCCGGCACCGCTGCCCTTCCCGGCTGCTCGCAGCGCGTAGCGGATCGTTCCCGCCGTGATGTCGATGCCGTGCGGTTTCGCCTGCTCCGCGATCTGCTCCAGTGTGTAGCCCTTCGCCTGCGCCGCGCGTACACGTGCGCGCATGTCTTTCATCGCATCGCGCACCGTGACCCCATGTTCAGCCTCGGGCTTCTCAGGTAGCGCATCAAGTGCGCCGGCGAACGCCTCCCATTGCGACTTTGTATAGACCCTCGCGACAGGCATAAGTCACCCTCCTGCGCACAACGTTACGAACCACCTTCACACCATCCTGCGCACAGCACGCACACGCGTCAACCACCTTTTTTTTGCATGGCAAGGACACATGCGAACAGCTGGGAAGCGACGGGAACCCGTGAGAACAACGCACTTTTTTGCGCCTGTCGTACGCGCGCGACACACCCTCGGTTACACATCCCGGTTTACTCCTGACACGCATGCTGTTCGACCAGCATCGTCCCCGCTTACGCACGGACGTCGACCAACAACACGCAGCGTATGCACATCGGACAGGGGAAGCTCAGGACGCGCGCAAAGCGGAGCGAACCGGACATCAATGCGCCCGTCACGCGCACAGTCTGCGACACCGTCAGTGGATCTGATACGCACACAGCCGTGCCATCCCTGAACACGTTACGCGCGTGTCCATTCGCAAGACATGCACGCAACAGCACGCATGCCTTACGCACCAGATCGACAACTGAACGGGAGAGCATCACGCACGGCTTACGCATCCTTTGACGCACAGGCATACGCATGCCGTTTACTCCGGAGGGGAGACCTCTACGCAACGCCCTTGCTCACCCCCATTCGCATATGATGGTGCAGGGCCTGAACAGACGTTTACGCGGCGACGGAAACCTCAACGCAAAACGTTTACGCTGGGCGACAAAATGCGCACTGAAAACATGGTATTGCAGGATAGGCTTGCGCCGGTTTTGGGCGCCCAGGGGGCCAACGCTTGAATTCCAGAGGGTCGTCCGCGCTGCCTCCACATCGTCATCGTGGTCGTACGCGTCGTTTTCGTCGCCGACGCACTGAACTGGATGCCCAACACTGAGCCTACGCAGAACACGACAATAGGATATGGAATGAAGCTCTGACATCAATCAAAATTTTGCTCATTCCTTTTATGTTAAATCCGCTTCTACAAAAACATCTGAGCCGAGTTCCCACGGGCAGTCTTTTTCCCGTGGCCGTCCAGTATGCGTCGAGGCCATGTGGGGTGCCGCATGCGGGTCTCGCCAAGTAGTTGGGTCAAGGCGCGGTGACGAGCATCCAAGTGGATGGACTGCTGACAGACATGCTCTTGTCGCTTGATCTGTGAGGCAACACGGACGCCGTCGAGTCGTGCACCGCAGACTGGTTGCGTCAACATCCATACTGACAAGCCTGACGTGGCACGCGCCGCGCAGCACCGCTCCGAGCCGATTCCCACTTTGCAATAGCCGGCCCGTATGGCCCTTGCGCCTTGCTTGCGCTGTTGATGCGCTGACCGACGAACGTCATCCTGGAACGGTATCGGCCCTGTAATTGTGCGATAGCGCGGTTGTCGCGGACGTCAAAAACTGCTTCGACTCTGGCATTGCCAGGCGTGAACAATCGATCGCAATCGCTCAGACAGCGTTGCCCACAACGCTGTCTGCAATTTGCGCGTCCTGAACGGCTACCCCCGTCAGGTCCGCAACGGTAATCTGCTCGCCTTGAGAATCGTCACGTCCGCGTTTCCCGCTTGCAAGCAAGGTTCCGAGCTCGATCAACCGCTCCTCCTGAATCAGTCCGGTGGATAACGCGTGAGAGACCTCACCGTACTTGCTACATTGCGCGATCGAATCGACCACAATGACGCCTGCGCGCCCGACGATCCAGGCGTCCAATTCCTGTTTGCCAGGACCATCCGCACCAACAGCAGTGATATGGGTGCCGTCCTGAACCCATTGGGATTTCAGCAACGCCTCGCGCGATGGCGTAGCGGTCACAATCAGATTTGAATTGATTGCAACGCCTTCTGCGGACTCGTAGGCATGAACCGAGAACCCGAATACCGACATGTCGTCTGCAAAACGCAGCCGCCGCTCGGCATTCGGTTCCCAGACATGCACGTCGCGGCACGATGTTACCGCGCGCAGATATTCCAACTGTAGCCGCGCCTGCACACCCGTGCCGATGATGCCGATCCCGTGAACCTCGCGCGGAGCGAGCGCGCGTGCAACTAGTTGGCCTGCGATTGCAGTGCGCACGCAGGTCAGCCAGCCTTCGTCCTGCAGCAACGCGACAGGCGCACCGGTCTTTGCCGAGAAGAGCATGACCAGCCCGTCGTTGCTGGGTAATCCCGCTGCGGGGTTGTTGTAAAAGCCGGACGACACCTTCACCGCGAACGTAGCGGCCCCGTCGACGTACGCTGACTTGATGCAGCATTCGCCGTTGCTCGACTCGAACCGGAAGTTCTGAATCGGCGGCACCTGGGCCGTTTTGCGGGAATAGGCGATAAGGCCCTGCTCGACCATGCGTACCGCCCGTTCCATGTCGAAGCGCGCCACGATTTCGTCTTTCGTCCAGATTTTCACTTCACGGCCTCGATGAATTTGTTCAGCATGATGTTCCGGCCGCACAACACGACCGCTACCGCGCGCCCTTGATAGCGTGGCGCGAGCCTGAGCAGCGACGCCAGCGCTACGCCCGCGGCGCCTTCCACCATGAAGCGCTCGGTCTGCGCGAGCAGTTTCATCGCGGCCTTGATTTCCTCTTCGGTCACGAGGTCGGTATCGGAAATGACCTGCCGGCCGATGCCGAACGTAATCGAATCCGGTTCGATGCCACCCGCCGTGCCGTCGGAAATCGTGTCGTACTCTTCGACCTCGATGATTTCTCCCGCTTTCAGCGAGCTATACAGTGCCGTCGAGTTGGCCGGCCAGCAACCGACCACCGCCGTCTGCGGGCTTAAGTGCCGGATTGCTGTCCCTACGCCCGAAATCAGACCGCCGCCGCCGACCGACGCGAACACGGCGGCCAGTTCGACGCCGGCCGCACGCGCCTGTTCGTGCATCTCGATACCGATCGTGCCTTGCCCCGCGATGACGTCGATATCGTTATAGGGCGACACGAACGTCATGCCCTTGAGCTTCGCCTGCCGGCCTGCTTCAAGCTCGACCGCAAGGGAGGTGTCGTCAATCGTGACGACCTCGGCGCCAAGCGCCCGGATCGCGTCGAGCTTGATCGCCGATGCGGAGCTGGTAGCGTAGACCGTGACGGGGACGCCGGCGAGTTTGCCCGCGAGTGCCACACCCTGACCATGGTTGCCGCTCGACACCGTCAACACGCCATTGCGCCGGGACGCCTCGGCGAGCAGACGCAACTTGTTCGTCGCGCCGCGAAATTTGAACGAGCCCGTCAGTTGCAGATGCTCGCACTTCAGATACACGTCACAACCGGTCAGCTTCGACAGCATCGGACTGTATGAAAGCGGTGTAATCGCAACCTGTTGGCGAATGGCGCGATGCGCGTCGTCGATCCGCTGGAATAAATCGTGTGTCACCCGTTACCTCTCAAATCTTTCAGATGGTTGAAAACAGTGGCGCGCCCCATCGACAGCACCTTCGCCACATAATTCGCCGCGCTTTTTCCTTTGAAGGCACCCTCTTCGTAGAGCGCCTCGACGAGCACACGCTTATGCTCGCGCGTGAGCATAGACAGTGTGAGCTTGCGTTCCTGCAACCAGTGATTGAGAAACACGTTCACCCGGTCCTGCCAGTCGTCGTGAAAAAGCTTCTCCGGCTGCGGCTGAAGCACCGCGCTCGAGACCAGCAACTCAAGCGCCTGCCTGGCCTGTTCGAGCGCCGCGAGATGGAAGTTGATACACATCACACCGATCGGCTCGCCCGCTTCGGTGCGGACCACAACGCTGGTCGAACGGACCCTGCGGCCGTCCCAGCCGAGCTTCTCGTAGGGACCGATGACCGTCTCCCGTTCGTCGAACTCAATGTCGTCGAGCGCCGAGTCGTCTCCCAGTTCGCGCTTGGACTGGTTGTTCGCTACGTACACGACAGTCTGCGTTGCGAGGTCATGTAGAACGACTTCCGTGTACGGCGGAAACAGCATCGCGATGCCGTCAGCCACCGCGCAGTACGGCGCCAACGGTCCCAGCGAAGTCTGCCGGCGGCGGGTCCGACCGGCTCCAGTTTTTGCGGCAGGCTTCACCTGCTTTGAGGCATGGGTGGAGCCGTTGGCGGAAGTGTTTGCTCTGGTCATGTGTTTGCCTGCACGGTGCGGAACGCACGCAGCACGCCGCATGTGCGGCCTAGCGCGCGGTAAGGTCCACAGTGAAATACTTCTTCAGAAGCTGTTGGTAGGTGCCGTTGCGCTTCAGTTCCGCGAAAGCGCCGTTGAGCGCGTCAAGCAGTTCGTGATCGCCCTTGCGCACACCAATACCAACACCGGTTCCGATGATTTTCGCATCATTGACCGAGGGCCCGGCAAATGCGAAGCCCTTGCCGTTCGCCTGGTTCAGGAAGCCGAGACTGGCGGCCGTCGCATCGACGAAGGTGGCATCGATACGGCCCGCCACCAGGTCGTCGTACGCAAGGTCCTGCGTCTGGTAAGACTGCACGTCCACATTTTTCGGCGCCCACATCTGAATCGCGTACTGCTCCTGGATTGAGCCTTGCAGCACCCCGACCTTGTGGCCGGCCAACGATTCCGCACTCGGCAGCAACGCGCTTCCTTTCTTCGCCACCAGCTGGGCGGGCGTCAGATAGAGCGGGACTGTGAAGTCCACCTGCTCGGCGCGCTTTGCATTGATGTTCATCGCGGAATCGATCGCGTCGAACTTCCGCGCTTTCAGGGCCGGGATGAGACCGTCGAACGAATTTTCGACCCACACACATTTCGCCTTCAGCTGCGCGCAAAGCGCATTGCCAAGGTCGATATCAAAACCTTGGAGCTGCCCGTGCGCCGTTTTGGATTCAAACGGGGGATAAGCGGCTTCGACGCCGAACCGGATAGTCGCCAGATTCTTTACCTGCGCCGGAATCGGAAACGCGCTCGCCAACAATGCAAAAGCGGCTATCGCACGTAATGCCTGCTGCTTCATGATCAACCTCACTCTTTCTGTGGAGGACCCCAAAATATTTTGGTATCGGCTTCGGCCGCATCTCAGGACAGTCGGCGCGAAGTAAGCGACGGCTCATCGCGCGGCCGGCAAGTGTTGTAGAATCTGTACCCGTTGGTATAGACTAGACTTTAGTGTATAAAAAGTCAAACACCTTTGATCAGAGGTGTTCGACTCGCCGGGCGGGATTTACAGGGATCGTCAGCGAATACGTCCGTGCCGCTCGTTGTCAGTCGTACCGTCAATCTGGACTTTTTGTCTATTTTTTGAGGCATAGGCAGCGCGCCGCGCGCAGGCCAATCACCCACACTGGGATGGAGGTTCTATGGGGCGGCTTAACATCAACTGGGAGCGCGACGGTCGTCAAGTCGCCTACCTCGAGCTGCCAAGCTCGACCAACACGAGCGCTTGGCAAAACTTGCGAATACCGGTTTTCTATTTCAGACGTGGCGATGGACCCAGAACGCTCCTGATTGGCGGTAGCCACGGCGACGAGTACGAAAGTCAGGTGGCATTGTCAAAGCTTGCGCACACCCTCGACCCGCACACACTGATCGGTTCGATTCTCGTCATCCCGTCGCTGAACCTGCCTGCGGCGCTTGCGGGAGCGCGCCTGTCCCCAATCGACGGAGGCAATCTCAATCGTGAGTTTCCTGGTGACGCGCGAGGGTCTGTCACGCAGCGTATGGCTCACTTCGTTAGCCATGAACTGGTGCCGCGTGTCGACAGCGTGGTCGACCTGCATTCGGGTGGACGCACCCTCCGGTTTCATCCCTGCACCTTCGTTCACGCACAGGCAGACCCGGCGCGCACGGCGGCCTTCCTCGCCGCGGCCAGGAGCTTTGGGGCGCCACTGACCGTCATCCTTCGGGAAGACCATGCGGACGTCATGCTGGACGACGTCGTGGAGCGCGCGGGAAAGTTAATGTTAGCAAGTGAGCTTGGTGGAAGTGCCCTGGTGACACGGGATACTGTCCGCCTCACATCTGAAGGCCTGCGGCAGCTTCTACAGCATCTAGGGCATATAAGTGGCGCGCAATCGCAGCCTACAACCGTAGCGCCCTCAAGGGTGGTCTGCGTGCCAGGGCCGGAATACTATCTGCATGCAGATGACACCGCACTGTTCGAGCCCGTACTGGAGCTCGGAGAAGCCGTTCAGGAGGGTGCTGTCGTCGGGTTTTATCACTACATCGACCGGGTGGACCGTGCGCCTGTTCCACTGTACGCCCCGCGGAGTGGCCTGCTGTTGTGCGTCAATGGACAGGCATTGGTCCATCGCGACGACGCGGTCGCCGTAATCGCGGTCGACTATGAGGGCTAACCGTCTTGCCTAGCGCCCTGTTTTTTTATGTTGCATTCCGATCTTTATGGGAAGCTCTTTCTTGCCGCGGCGCTCTTTCTGTCGGGGAGCGTAGCATGCGCCTTATCCGGTTCGCATGGCCCCATGTTTCTCGATCGTTAAAGAGTTTTGCACAAAGGCAAACAGCTTTCAGCGCACACGCCGTCAGGAAGTCTATGTGTCTACGGAGCGAAAGCAAAACATATCCCGATTGACATGGAAGTCATATCACTTCTGCGCCGGTCAACGTCCGCATAAGCAACATCGCCTTCAGGCGGTTGATCGGCCTTTTCAGTCAGCCGGCAGCGGGCAAAGGTGCGTCCGGTCCGCTTGCGCCTGCGGTTCTTCGTCGGGGCAGAACCCTGCATCAAAAAAACTCAACCCTTTTAAATAAGACAAGTCGTCGCTGTACGCGATCCGATACAACCCAATCAGGCAATGTCCGCAAGCGCAGCAGCAATATCGGCATCGCGTGCCGAGACCATCAGATCATCGCCTGACGCCAAACTTGGAACTTCGGTACGATAAGCCGCCTGTCGCACGAACACACATTCCTATGAACGAAATGACAATGGATTGGGGCGATGTCCGCGTGTTTCTCGCGATCGCCCGTTGCGGCACACTCGGCGCCGCCGCGCGCCAACTGGGACAGACCCAGCCCACCATGGGGCGCCGGCTGCGTGCGCTCGAAAACGCGGTCGGTCAGGCGCTGTTCCAGCGCACCGCCGACGGCTTCGTACTGACCGACGAAGGCACTGCTGTGTTGAGTTTTGCGGAGCGAATGGAGGAAGAAGCGCTCGCGTTCACACGTTCGCTCGCAGGGACCACGCAGCAGTTGACGGGGTCGCTGCGCGTGTCGTCTTCGGACTGGTTCGGCATTCATGTGCTCACCCCTGTGTTCGCCGCGTTTCTCTCGCGGCATCCGCAGCTCTCGATCGAGTTAATCACCGATTCGCGGCGCTACAGTCTTTCACGCCGTGAAGCGGATCTCGTGTTTCGCATCACGCCGTTCGACGAACCCGACGTCATCCAGCGAAAGATCATGGATTTGAACTACGCGTTGTACGGGCACGTCGACCTGGTTGCGCCGCAGGCCGGCGATGGCGCAGGGCAGTCGCTCATCACGATGGACAGCGCCTTTGAGGCCTTGCCCGATGTGACGTGGATCCGCCGCATGCTGCCGAATGCGCGGGTCGCGTACGCCAGCAACAATCGTGGCGTCCAGGCGCGCATGTGCGCCGAGAGCGGCGGCTTCGCGGTCCTGCCGTGCGCGCTTGGCGACAACACGCCCGGCCTTCGGCGCATCGACCTCGGCGAAACGCCGCCGGGCCGCCAGGTCTGGCTCGGCTACCATCGCGACCTTCGGCGGCTTGGGCGGTTGCGGGCGCTGATCGACGTTGTCGTCGACAAACTCGCCAACGCGTAATTGACATCTGGCCGCCGCTGAAATCATTCACGGTTGCCGACCCGCGCGACCAGCGTCACTCGATATCGACGACGATTTTGCCGCGCGTGCTGCGATCGGTGATTGCGTTGTACCCTTGCTCAGCCGAGCGAAGATCGAAGCGGCGTGGATCGAGCCGTGGCGTCAATTGACCCGCCTCGGCGAGGCGCGTCGCCTCGCCAAGCATCTCGCCGTGATGCGCCCGATTCTCGCCGGTCAACAGCGCATGCAGGGTGAACACTCCGGAGTAGGTCGCCTCGCGAAACGACAGCGGCGCGAGTGCATGGGTACCCCAGCCGAGCGCGCTGACGACATGGCCGAAATGCTTGACCGCCGCGAACGATGCATCGAGCGTCGCTCCGCCGACCGTGTCGGCGACCAGATCGAAACCCGCGCCGCCCGTATGCTGCGCGACGTATTGCTCGACGTTCTGCGCGGCGTAATCGATCGGCGTGGCGTCTAGGCGCGTGAGCTCGTCGTGATCGCGCGAACTCGCCGTGGCGAACACCCGCGCCCCGAGCGCCCGCGCCAGTTGCACCGACACGTGACCCACGCCACCCGCACCGCCCTGCACAAGCACGGTCTGACCGGCCTGAAGCTTCGCCCGATCCACGATCCCCATGTAGGCGGTGATGAACGCCAACGGCAACGCGGCGGCTTCGCGCATCGACAGATTGGAGGGCTTCAGTGCAAGCAGATCTGCGTCGACCACGGCATATTGTGCGAGCGAACCCTGGATGCCGCCGACGCCGCCCGTCATGCCGTAGACCCCGTCGCCCGCTTTAAAGCGGGTCACGCCCGCGCCCACCGTCTCAACCACACCGGCCATGTCGATGCCGAGCACCAGCGGCAGCGGATGTTTTGCATGGGCGGCGCCGCCTGCGCGGATTTTTGTGTCGAGCGGATTCAGACCGGCTGCCGCGATGCGCACCAGCACCTGGCCGGGCAATGGCTCGGGGCGCGCCAGGGCGGTGAGTTCGAGCGGTCCGTTGTACTGAGAGAGAACGAGGGCTTGCATAGTCATGGTGAACGCTCCTTGCAAATACCGGTAAAGGGAAAAAGCAGACAAAGCGAATGATGAGCTATGCAGTTGAGATTGACCATTTACAAAATGGCATATCATTCATGCATTAATGAATGGCGCCAACGTACGGAGCGCTGCCCTTACCGATGCGCCTTTTGACCATAGGCCGCACAGGATCGATGTGGTAGTGTCCCTGCACAGCCTGCGAGGCGACGCACACCTCGCGGTTCTGGCCAATCGGGATAAGTTGACGCGTCAATCTCCCGACCCAATGCTCCTGCTTCCGACGTTGGCGTAGTCGTACTGCTTATGCAGATGGTCCACATAGTCCAATGCATTCCTGTAAAGCACATCTTCGGGAATGGGGTGATTGGCACCGTGCATCACAAACGTTGGTAACGGTCGCGCCTTTATGAACCGAATCGTTTGCTCGAGCGGCCGGAGTAATTCATCCAACGTATAGCCAAGGCGGCCATTCTTCTGATAGGCGTCAGCGGGACTGCCGGTCGACACAGCAAGTCCGATCTCTTTCCCTGCTAATCTGTTACCGCCTGGACCGTAAGCCCAGCCATACAGAAACACATCGTCAATCCATTTTTTCAGTAACGGCGGAACACTGTACCAGTAGACAGGAAACTGCAAGATGATTCTGTCGTGTCGTGCCAATAACACCTGTTCGCGCGTCACATCGATATTCCAGTCTGGATAAGCGTGATAGATGTTCTGCAAGGTGATTGTTTCCGGCCGCTTGTGAAGCTCTGCGGCCCACACCGCGTTAACCTGCGAGCTTTCAATGTTCGGATGAGCCAGAACCACTAATGTGCGCATTCGCCAATTCCTCAAAGAAATCTTAAACAGTGTTCCGGCCGGCTAAAGCGCCGGTCACACTGAAAGGTAGACGGAGCCTCCTAAGCTCGCCAGTCAAACGATGTGAATTATCGTGACGTCCATGTGGGAATCCCATCCAGTGTTTGCTCGGAGCCCAGCCTAAGAACACCCGGGAGACCGGTGAGGTTTCTAAATAATCCGCTACTGGTAAAATCTGTCTCAGACCGCTGTGTGCGAAGCAGGATGCGGGAAGACCGAATGCTATCTTTCCGTGCTCAAATGCCTCGAGCGCGACAATTGACTGTGTGAATTGGAGGTTAGAGATGGGTGTGTACGGCGACCAGATTGGCAGTCATTTTCGTGTGCAAAAACCGCGAACGCTAATAAGCCGTGGTCTAAGCCATGCGACTATCGCAGTCACGGAGTTGCGCTGCGATGCGCCCGATCACGGCATGACAACGCCGATTGCACCGGAAGACGCGTTCGTCGTCGGATTGCAGTTGCGCGACTATTCCGGCGACCTCTGGCTTGACGGAAAGTCCGCGAAGGTTAAACCCATCCATCGCGGACAGATTGCAGTCTACGATCTCAAGGTCGACACACAAGCCTATCTACGGACGCCCTTTCACTGCCTTCAGTTCTACCTGCCGGGACATGGACTGACCAGCCTTGCGGAGCAGAACGGCGCAAGCTTTAATCGCGACCTGAACTGCGCGCTCGGCGTGACGCTGGAGGACCCAATCTGGATGCAGATTGCACAATTGATGATGCCGGCGCTGGAGGCACCCGAACAGGCAAATCCACTCTTCCTCGATCACCTCTCCCTGGCTTTGGCGGCACATTTCGCCGGCAAGTATGGCGGCATGCATACGAGCGACCGACTCGTGCGCGGCGGCCTCGCACCCTGGCAGTTGCGTCTGACCAAAGAAATGATCGCGGACAGGCTCGACGGAAATGTCTCGTTATCGGAAATGGCGCAGGCGTGCGGTTTGACGCCCACCTACTTTGCTCGGGCATTCAAGCAAAGCACGGGATTACCGCCGCACCGTTGGCTGCTTACGCAACGTCTTGAGAAAGCCCGATCTCTGATGGTGAGCTCCGCAATGACGCTTCTCGAGATTGCCTTTGCGTGCGGCTTTGCCGACCAGAGCCATTTCGCTCGTGTGTTCACCCGCTATTATGGAGTGACGCCGAGCGTCTGGCGCCGGTCTCACCACGGTCGCGAGTTGAAGATAATGCACTGACGAAAAGGTTGTTTTTACCAAAAAGTCACCACTTTCGGCAACCACAGTAGAACATTTACGAAACCTACAAGAGGGATAAGAACGTTCCAGTTACCGCAGGAATGTTCAAGCGACCGAAAAAACCTGCAGGTACGATGATTTCGTCCAAATCCCACGTGTCCGAGCCCATGATCACCGAGCCACAAGCCCTGTTCCGCTTTGGGTCTCTTACCGTTGCGCCGTCGCGTCGGGTATTGTCCTGCGACGGCAGGCCAGTGATTATCGGTAGTCGTGCGCTGGAAATCCTGATTGTCCTGCTCGAGCGCGCGGGTGAACTAGTCGACAAACGTACGTTGATGAAGCGCGGCTGGCCCAGCACCGTTGTTGAGGAGAGCAATCTGCGTACGCAGATTGCCGCGCTGCGGCGCGTCATCGATTCCGTAAGTCAGGACATCGGCGTTACTGGCGAGTTGATCGCCACTGTGCCAGGACGCGGATATCGGTTTTGCGGTTCAGTGGCAATCGTCCCAGAATCGCGACCCATTCGCTTTAACCAGCGGGCCGGCATTCCACGACGCCTTAATCGGGTGATCGGTCGCGACGACGCCATTCGCGATATAAGCGAACGGCTTCACACTTGCCGCTTCGTCACAGTCACCGGGCATGGCGGGGTCGGCAAATCGACGGTCGCTCTGGAGGTCGCGGAATATGCAGAGCACACCTATTGTGAGGGAACGCTCTACCTCGACCTTTCGTCGGCAAGCACACCGGAAGACGTCTCCACTTCGCTCACCCAGGCGGCTGGTCTCGCTTCCACCACGGGTGACCAACTTTCTGGAACGATCGCCGCCATTTGCAGCCAGGAAGTGCTTGTTGTTTTGGACGGTTGCGACCACGTCGCTCACAGTGTGGCGCTCCTCGCCGAAGCGATTCTGCAAACCTATCCTAAAGCGCGGGTACTCGCCACAAGCCGAGAAACCCTACGTGCCCAAGGAGAACACGTCTGTCGACTCCTTCCGCTGACTGCCCCACCCATTCACGTGGAACCAATCTCGGCCAGGAATGCGAGCCGTTACCCCGCAGTAGAGCTGTTTGTCGAAAGGCTGACCTCGAACATGCACGACTACGCACTGACCGACGACGACGCGCCGATGGTTTCTACCATCTGTCGACGCCTTGACGGTATTCCGCTCGCGCTGGAATTTGCCGCGGGTCGCGTCGATGTCTTCGGCATTCCGGGCACATTAGCGCTCCTCGACGACCGTTGCACGTTGATGTCGCTGGGCAGACCTCACGGCCTTGAGCGTCATCGAACGCTCGACGCTTTGCTCGGCTGGAGCTACGACGCCCTCACACATCAGGAACAGCTTGCGTTGCGCCGGCTTGGCATCTTTGACGCCCCTTTTCTGCTCAACGCCGCGTCCTTCGTCATAGCCGATGCATCGATCGCGGCTGACGACGCCTATCTCATCGTTGCGGCGCTGGTTGAAAAGTCACTTGTGACTGCCGAGATCATGGGCCCAAAACTCACTTACCGTTTGCTTGATGTGACGCGCGCTTACGCGCGGGCACGGCTCGTAGAAACCAGCGAGCTGGACTCCACCAAAGCCAGACTCGAAGTCTGGCTGAGCAGGCATGGACAGGAGCAGGGAGCCGCCGTTCCGGCGCAGGAGGATACCCGTTGCGCAATGCGCCGGTGCACGGGAGCGGGCGTTTCTGCGCTTCAAAGTCCACCGGCCGGATGATCAGCTACTCTAACCGATCGGAGATTGCCAAAGCAGCTGAAGCCTTGCCTACTTCGACATCGACCGCTCGCACGACGTGAACCTTGTTTTTACAGGCAGTCACTTCGGCGAGAATTGAAATCGCGATCTCCGCCGGCGTGCGGCTGCCGATATAGAGTCCGACGGGGCCATGCAATGCACGCATTTCCTCGGTCGAAACGCCGAACAGTGCGAGCCGCTCGCGACGCGCCGTGTTATTACGCCGAGAGCCTATCGCGCCAATATAAAAGGCAGGGGTCTTAAGGGCCTCCATCAGTGCGAGATCATCGAGTTTTGGGTCGTGAGTCAGTGCGATGATCGCCGTCCGCGAGTCCGGACGCATCCCCGTCACCGTGTCGTCGGGCATGGTGCGCACTACGCGCGTGTCGGGCACGTTCCACTCGTCGGTGTATTCGGTCCGCGGGTCGCAGATCGTGACGTCATAGCCCAGACCGACCGCAATCGTTGCGATGTAGCGCGAAAGGTCGCCCGCACCAATCAACAACATCCTATAGCGAGGGCCGTGCACGGTGCAGAGCGTTTGTCCGTCGAACCGCAATCCCTCATCGCTGTCCACTGCAAGGATCTCAACTTCGCCCGTTGCCATGTCGAGCCGACGTGAAAAAAGCCGCCCCTCCTGCATGGCGTCAACGAAACCAGCTACGACATCCGCGGTGAGAAGTGGCTCAAGCACAAGCCGAACGGTACCGCCGCAAGGTAGCCCGAAACGGTGTGCTTCGTCGGCGCTTATACCGTACGAGAGCAGTTGCGGGCGTACTTCACGTATGCCTTCCCGCCTTACGCGCTCGATCAGATCATCTTCGATGCAGCCACCCGAGACAGACCCGGCTGCCCTGCCGTCGTCCCGGATCGCGAGCATCGATCCTTCCGGGCGCGGCGACGAACCCCATGTCGAGACCACCGTGACGAGCAGTACACGATTCCCGCTTTCAAGCCAGCGCAAGGCATTTGACAGCACCTCTCTGTCCATACTGTCCATCGGCGTTCTCGTTCAAACAGCCGGCGCATCACCCGGTGATGCGTGATGTCCGCAACCGGGGTGATGAACGTGCGTCGCGCTGTCGTCCCACTGCGAGCCGAGGATAATCTTGCAGAAATTGAGCCGCTTGTAGCTCGGATCGCGCAACTCCAGCACATCGGCCTTGACGTTGCCGAACGTGGTGTCAGGTTTCGCGATGGTGCCCTGCGCGAACGCGTCGATAATGCCGTTCTTGAAGTCGTGCTCGCGCGGGTGCGCAGCGACTACAGTCACACGATCCTGTTCCGCGAATTCTGAGTACCCAAGGCCCAACACATCCATTTCGACGCCCGCGGTAACCAGCGCCACCACAGGTTTCAAATGCCCCGGCACGCCCGGCGTCGTGTGTAAAGCGATCGAAAGCCAGACCTGCTCGATGTCGTATTCGCTGGCTCCGTACTGCCGCAGGAAACCCCCCGCGGCATTCGCACCGTCCACTTCGAAACGATCGTTCTTGCTGCTGTAAGCCGGCATCAATCCCATGTCATGGAACATCGCGCCGATGTATAGCAGTTCGGCATCGTAAGCGAGCCCTTTGCGATTTCCGGCCAGTGAGCCCCACAGGAATACACGCCGTGAATGGTTGTACAACAGGTCAGTCTCCGTGTCGCGTACCATTTCGGTCGCCGCGCGCGCCATCTGGCTGTCCGGAATCGCAATGCCGGCAATGGTCGTGGTCATGAGTTTCTCCAGGTAGGTACTTGGCTTAGAAGCCGACGTGAGCGTGCGGAATGTAGGAACGTTCGAGTAGCGCAATCTCCTCGTCGCTCAGATCGAGCGAAAGGGCGGCAACAGCATCCTCGAGATGGAGAGGCTTCGACGCCCCGACGATTGGTACGGTCACCTCACGCTTTTGAGCGACCCACGCCAGTGCGACCTGTGCACGCGGAACACCGCGTTCGCGCGCCACCATGGCGACCGCTTCAATGACACGTCTATCGGCGTCGACTGTCTGACCGTAAAGGGACGCACCGATGTCATCGGGTCTCTCCCGGTCGGTCAGTTCGGTCCAGTCCCGCGTCAGACGGCCACGAGCAAGCGGGCTCCACGGCATCACGGCCAGCCCCTGGTCAGCGCACAAAGGGAGCACCTCGCGCTCCTCCTCGCGGTTTAGCAGATTGAGATGGTCCTGCATGCTGACGAATTCGGTCCAGCCATGCAGCCTTGACGTGTACAGTGCTTTCGACAATTGCCAGGCAAACATCGACGACGCACCGATGTAGCGCGCCTTCCCGGTTTTCACCACATCGTGGAGCGCTTCGAGCGTCTCTTCGATCGGCGTTGTGGCATCCCAACGATGGATCTGATAGACGTCGACGTAGTCTGTGCCGAGCCTGCGTAAGCTGTTGTCGATCTCGGAGAAGATAGCCTTGCGTGACAGTCCCGCGCCATTCGGTCCCGGACGCATCCGGTTGTTCACTTTGGTGGCAATAACCACTTCGTCGCGCGTCGCAAACTCCTTGAGCGCACGGCCGACAATTTCTTCCGACGTGCCATCCGAATAGACATTTGCCGTATCGAAGAAATTGATGCCCATATCGAGCGCCTGACGGATAAGCGGGCGACTGGTTGCCTCGTCGAGGGTCCACACGTGGTTGCCGCGCTCGGCAACACCATAGGTCATGCATCCAAGGCATAGGCGTGACACTTCCAGCCCCGTCCTGCCGAATTTCACATAGTCCATTTCGTATCTTCATTAATGCCGGGTTTCACTTTGCGAGCGTGTATCGTCAGATCGCTGAAGCACATTCTGGACGACACACCCTCTTCCACACAGTGAATCCTCGTGAAATGCGGTGAGTCCCAGCGCGGCGGATAGGTTCACAGGCGGCCTGAAAGTCGAAGCGCGTCGTTCGATGTGACGTCTTTTTACAAGGATTTACTAGAAACGCGTCTAGCGGTCGACCAGACTTGCCCTGACTGCGCGATTAAGCAAATACGAGCACATCAAGTAGAGGTCGCAATGGACTATGACTCAGCGATGAACCGCACGGCACCGTCGAATCCTGACGATGCGTACCTGCACGACCTCAGCAGCGCCACGCCGAGTTCGCGACGCACAGCCAATCCCGCATTGGCCTATCTGGCAGCAGCAATCTCCCTGTGGTGTCTGATCGAATTTCGTTGGGAGGCGCGATGGGAATTCGGGCAGAGCGATCACGGAGTGCGGATTGCCGCGCTTGTGGTGTCGAAAGCCATCGTAATTGGTCTCGGACTAGGCGTGCTGGCCGGACGCCCGGCAATGCGCATGGCATTTCTATTCCTGTGCGTCATCAGCGTGGCTTGTCTCGTCTGGAGCCTGCCCCATGTTTACCACGTATCGCGACCGTTTTTCCTGCTGTCACTGGTCGAGTGTGCGTTTAAGACGGGTTTCGTCGTCGCCTTTGCGCTCGACGTTACCGATGCTCAGTAAGGAGTTGCCGTGAGCCCAATCGAAGCGATGCGCGTCTTCTCCACGGTGGTCGAGCGCGGGTCGCTTAGCGCAGCCGCCCGATCATTGCACATGTCAACAGCGCACGTCTCCCGTGCGGTCCAAATGCTCGAACGCCGTATCGACGCGCCTTTGCTGGAGCGCGCCGGTCGCCGAACCCGGATCTCCGAGTTCGGTCGGGCGTACGCGCATGGTGTGACGCCGATGCTCGCTTCGCTGGATGAATCGGCAGTCAGGCTCGCGCACGCCAGGCTTGCAGAGGGCGGCAGGCTTCGCATCGGCGTCTCAGCGGCACTGGCATCTACAGTGCTGCTGCCGGTGCTGGCCGATTTCCGGACGAGATTCCCTGCAATCGAACTCACGCTGACCGACGCGCCGGAACGCGCACTGCTGGACGGTTCCGCTGACTGTGTCTTGACCTACGACGCACCCTCCGAAAACTCCCTGGTCAGCCGTTCGCTGGGGAAAGTGCCGCTGGCGTGCTGTGCCAGCCCGAAGTACATCGGCCACGCGGGTCTGCCGGGCCATCCTGCGGAGATTGCGGTTCGACATAGCGTGGCGCTTCGAATGACCGGCACGCCGCGCCGCCCACAGTCGCTGACGTTCCAGCGCAACGGCGAGTGTCTGAATCTTTGCGGCGCGACCAATGTGGCCATGGACGATGACGCAACGCGAATCGCGGCGGCGGTCGCGGGCGTAGGCGTGATACAGGCGCCCTATGTATTGCTACGCCAACAGCTAGCCACCGGCGCACTCCTGCCCTTGCTTGACAACTGGTGGCCATCGATCAGTGTGCAGTTGTTGTACCAACCCGATCGTCACATGTCGCGACGACTGCGCGCGTGGATCGACTGGTCGATACTGGTCGTGGGCGCTGCGCTAGAAGCACCGCGACCGCAAGTCGGCCCGGCCGCCATAGGGACCATTTTCGACGCGCCCGACTAGCGCCACTTATTAGGAGCGCATTGAAAACGAATTGGCTAGATGCGCCCGCAGCATCCTATATTGCCTGGTTTTACGGCACTGGCCGCCACTCAAACTTCATCCTATCTTCAGAATGGACCAGCTAACAGCAATGAGGGTCTTCGTCCGTGTGGTCGAGGCCGGCAGCTTGACCCGTGCGGCGGAGTCTCTCGGCATGCCCACAGGTTCCGTTTCACGCACGCTTCAGCAACTCGAAACCGCCCTTGGCGGGCGTCTGATCAACCGTACCACCCGCTCAAATAGTCTGACCGACGATGGCTCCGCGTACTACAACAGGTCGCTCGGCGTACTGGCAGAAATCGACGAAATGGCCACCCTGATCTCGCAGGCAACACAACGCCCGAAAGGCAAGATGAAGGTAAACATGCCATCCATGATGGCCAATAGCCTGCTCATCCCAGCGCTGCCGCAGTTCTTCGAGAAGTATCCCGACATCGAAGTCGAAATGGGACTCACGGACCGCCCTGTCGATCTGGTTGAGGAGGGTGTGCATTGCGTGATCCGGGTTGGCGAGCTCGGCGACTCCGGCCTGATCGCGCGCCGCATCGGCAACGTGGCGCGGCTGACCTGCGCGTCGCCAGCGTATCTGAAGCGCTGCGGAGAACCAAAAACGCTTGACGATCTGTCTCAGCACGTTGGAATCAACTACTTCTCAAGCAGCACGCAGCGGGTGCGCGGTTGGGACCTCGAGGTAGACGGCAATCTTCACACGGTTACGATGAAAAGCCAGATCACTGTCAACGACGCGACGTCCTATGTCAATTGTTGCCTCGCCGGCCTTGGAATCGTGAACGCCTCGCGGTATGCACTCGATCCGTACCTCACTCGCGGTGAGCTCCGCGAAATACTCACTGACTACCCGAGTGCGTCAATGCCGGTTTCAGTGCTTTACTCGCCGAACCGACACCTGCCGCTGAAAGTCCGGGTATTTATCGAGTGGGTTGCGGAGCTATTTCAGCAGGGACCGGCTCTGCAAGCCGGAAGGCTTGCGAATTGAAGCCTGACTGCGAAACGCTACCTTCGGCTGGTTTATACAAGATCGTTTCCTGGATGCTGGCTCCGTGCCCTCCGTACAACTGCGCCCTTTCAGCTTGCTCGAATAGTGCGAAAGGGCTACTGCTGGCCTTCGACGCCCGCTCAGGGTTTCCGCACAGTGGTAAGCATGCGCGGCATCAGCATGTGCAGCTCACCGTGCTTCACATGCAGCACCGGTTCTCCGGATTCCTCCTTCTGGATCAATACATACGCCTCGGGCGACTACGCCTTCAAGATCTCAGCGACGCGCACACCATCGCGCATGAGAGCGTCGAACGGCGCCTCCGGCACACAGATGCATACAGTTGGACTAGTGACTGGATGCGTGCCTCGACAAAGCCCGCATCGAGCTACGCACGCTCACGTTCGTTTGGGCCGTTAAAGCGCTCGAGCATTCCCCCTGTCGTGTCGGCTGCACAACACTACTACACATGTCTGCTGCGCTTAGCCGCTTCAACTTCATTAGCAACGTTTATCGTCAACCCGACCCGAACGAATTGGCCCGCCAGGACCGCATTCCTTATAGTTCATCTCACGGACAGCACAACGTTGTCCTCATCAACCAAGGAGCTGAACATGAAGAACGCTATTGCCACTCTCGCTTTCGCCATCGGTGCGGTCGCAGCATCTTCCGCGTTTGCCGACGAATCGCTCACGGTTTCGCGCGCAGAAGTACGCGCTGAACTGGCGCAAGCTCGCGCCGCAGGTTCTTTCAACACGGCGGACGCGCAGTACCCCGCAGGTTTCGTAAACGCACCTGCCGCTACGCCGCGTGCTAGGGAAAAAGCACCCAGCGAGCATCGCACATTCGCCGAACGCGTTCATGCGCTGAAGGCCAAACTTGCCCGCCCCGCCACTGGCCGAAGCATCGGCAACAACAGCGATCTCTATCTGCACAGCTGATTGCGATCATCGACACAGGCACGCGAGCCGATAATCTTCTCATCGAACGCGTGCCACCTCCGTCCGAAAAGGTCTCACCATGAAAGCGATAATCGAACGTCAATTGCAGCGACCGGAGTTCTTTGTTCCGCTCGCATCGCTGAGCTGGCTGATGATTTCTTCGGACTTCAATCTCGGCAAGATCGCACTGGTCCTCGCCTTCCGCGGCGGCAGGAATCTGCTTCACGTCCTGACCCGGTAACGCGCGCTGCTTCAATATCTAGAGCGCGCGAATGCGCTCAACGGCGGGATCGACACTACGCGCCTTACACAATGCCCGCACCATCGGTCTTCAGCCAACTCATCCAACGCGGAATTCGCATGAGCCGCTTCCCGCGCCTCGCGATATGTCACCACATGTTCAATGAGAAGGACGGATCGCGACGCCGTTCCACACGTCAGCGAAGTGGTGATCAGCGCGCCGAACCTTCGATATACAATTCGACGCGCTAGCACCGACCAAGCCTGGACTTCCCGCGCCACTCAAGGCAACTGGGCGGTAGGCCGAACAATGATTTCGTTGACATCGACTTCGGCCGGCTCGCTGATCGCGAAAGCCACAGCGCGCGCTATCGATGCAGCTGGAATCGCCATCTTGCGATAATCGTTCATCTGCTTACGTAACTGATCGTCCGAGATGGTCTCGGCAAGTTCAGACTCGACGGCGCCTGGCGACACGATCGTGACACGAATCTTTTCACCGACTTCCTGGCGCAGCCCCTCAGATATCGCCCGTACCGCGAACTTGGTGCCCGAATAGACCGATACGTTGGGGCGAACGTTATGTCCCGCCACTGATGCCAGATTGATGAAGTGGCCACTGCCCTGTTTCTGGAAGACGGGCAGCGCGTCAGCGATTCCGTACAGCACGCCCTTGATATTCACATCGATCATCCGCTCCCACTCGTCGACCTTCAACTGGTCGAGACGAGATAACGGCATCAATCCTGCGTTGTTAAGCAGCACGTCCAGCCGGCCGAATTGACGTTGGGCGAAAGAAATGAACGAGGCGACGCTGTCGCGATCGGTCACATCGAGCGCTTGATAGACAGCTTCGCCGCCCTCGGCGCGGATCTGCCCCGCGAGGGCGTCAAGCCGCTCGGTGCGGCGCGCGCCGAGCACCACCTTGGCGCCCAGCGCCGCCAGATGCCGTGCAATCGCTTCGCCGATCCCGCTGCTCGCACCGGTGATCGCAACAACCTTGTCCTGAATATTAGGCATGACGTTCTCCGAAAGAAGGAGACTTGATTGTGGTCCGAGCTCGGCCTGGCGGCCAATTCGAAGGGAAACGCAATGTGATAAGCGCTGGTTATGGCGCGATCTCGCCGTTCTAATTGGGAAGCGCCGGGGGCGACGTCGATAATCAGTTCACTCGCTACGAAATGGATGACCGTCATGGCAAAGCTTCTCAAGATCGATTTTGTTTCAGACGTTGCGTGCCCGTGGTGCGCCATCGGTCTGACCGCACTCGAACAGGCAATTGAGCGTGTGGGCGACGAAGTCGAAGTCGACCTGGTATTCCGCCCATTCCAACTGAATCCCTACATGTGGCCTGAAGGCCAACCGGTGAAGGACTACATGGTCGGCAAGTACGGCAGCACAGATGAACAGATCCGCCAGAATCACGCGATGATCACGGCCCGAGCGAACGCAGCGGGCTTCGCCATTCGCATGGACCTGCGCACACACGTGTACAACACCTTCGACGCACACCGCCTGCTGCATTGGGCGAAACTTGAAGGTCATCAGCGCGCCGTGAAAAAAGCCCTGTTTCAAGCGTATTTCGTGGAAGGTAAAAATTCTAGCGATCACGATGTACTGGTCGAAGCGGCCGGACGCGCCGGCCTCGACATTGCCCGCGCCCGCGAGATGCTGAGCAGCGGCGAATATGCGGCCGACGTGCGAGGACTGGAAGAGCGGTATGTGAATATGGGTATCCGGTCTGTGCCGTCAATCATTTTCAACGAGCAACACCTTGTATCGGGTGGGCAACCCGTTGACGTGTTCGAGCAGGCGATCCGTCAAACCCTCGCAAAGGAGTGACACGTCATGAACACCGTCTCTGACCCGCAACGCCAGGAGGTCGCAGAAGACCTCGGCGAACCGATGTCTTCTGACAGCCGCAAGGCAATGGGTGCCGTTCTGCTCGCTGTCGCGCTCGCGAGTCTCGACACGGCTATCGCGAACACGGCACTGCCGCAGATCGCCGCGGACCTGCACACCACGCCCTCAGCCTCGGTGTGGATCATCAATGCCTATCAACTTTCGATGGTGGCGACTCTGCTGCCGTTTGCATCGTTAGGCGAGCGCGTCGGCCACAAGCGCGTGTTCATCGGTGGGGTGTCAATCTTTTTGATCGCGTCGCTGCTATGCGCGCTCGCGCCGTCACTGAATGCGTTAACAGCGGCGCGCGTGCTGCAAGGCGTCGGTGCCGCCGCCGTGATGAGTGTGAACGTCGCGCTGATCCGTTTTCTTTATCCCGCCCATCGGTTGGGCCGCGGTGTCGGGCTCAACGCGCTGGTAGTGGGTGTGTCCTTCGCAGTGGGTCCAACCGTGGCGTCGCTGCTACTAGCAATCGCATCGTGGCCCTGGCTGTTCGCGATCAATATTCCACTCGGGCTGCTCGCGCTCGCCTTCGGCTTGCCGAACCTCCCCGCTACGCCAAAGCGTGACGCGCTCTTCGACCCGCTCGCCGCATTGCTCAACGCAGTGGCCTTTGCGGCATTGATCTTCGCGCTGGGCCACGCGGCGCAGCGGGCGAGCTGGCAAACCGTCGTCATATCGCTCGGCGTAACGCTCGCCGGTGGTGTCCTGCTGATTCGCCGCGAGGCTGGGCATCGGGCGCCGATGCTGCCGATCGACCTGTTTCGCCGGCCGATGTTCGCGCTTTCGACACTCACCGCGATCAGCGCTTTTGCCGCGCAGGGTCTGGCATTCGTGTCATTGCCGTTCTTCTTCGAGAATGTGCTTTCACGCAGCCAGGTCGAAACAGGATTCCTGATGACGCCATGGCCAGTGATGGTGGCAGCAATCGCACCGATTGCCGGGCGCCTGTCGGACCGCTATTCGCCGGGTGCGCTTGGCGGCATCGGGCTCGGCCTGCTGTGTATCGGCATGACATTGTTGGCGTTGATGCCGACCCATCCGGGCGTGCTCGACATCTCCCTTCGGATGGCGCTCTGCGGCCTTGGCTTTGGATTTTTCCAGTCGCCTAATCTGAAAGCGTTTATGGCAAGCGCGCCGCCTGAGCGTAGTGGCGGTGCGAGCGGTGTGATCGGCACCGCACGCTTACTGGGTCAGGCGACCGGCGCCGCTCTGGTTGCCTTGAGTTTCGGCATTGCTGGACATCACGGACCGGTCCTGGCGCTTGCGTGGGGAGCCGGCTTCGCTGCGGTAGGCTGCGTGGCTAGCGCGCTTCGGGTGATGGGCGGCAAGGTGAGCATCAAACATTAGATGCCAACATCAGATAAAGCGGCAGTTCGGCGGACGCTGAGCGGCCGCCTTCCGCGCCGTGAAGCGAAACGATGATCCTACAGATATCGACTATTTAGCGGCTGGCCTCTTCAATGACCGCTGCGACTGCATCTGGCTTCGCGAGCATCGCGACGTGGCTGCTGTCGACCTCGGTGACGTGAGCACCGATGGTTTGCGCCATTGCCCGTTCGAACGTTGCCGGAATCATGCGGTCGTTGCGCGCTACCACCGCCCACGACGGCCGGGTCTTCCATGCTGCTGTCGTGACCTTGTCCTGCAAGCAGTGACTCTGCCATGAGCCCTGCGTCGCGGCGAGCGTTCGCGCGATAGCCGGCGAAAGATCCTGAGCAAAGTACGTTGCCACGGCGGCAGGCGTCAAGGTAAGGAAACCGCCCTCGTCGGGCACGAGACTCTTCGCATATGGCGGCGGCGGAGCGTCTTTGGTCATGTCGGCGATGGACTCACCTTCAGCGGGAGCGAAGGCTGCTACATAGACCAGTGACTTTACCTTGTCGTTGTTGCCCGCCTCCGTGATGACG
Organism: Paraburkholderia sp. CI2; assembly: GCF_014201055.1. Taxonomy (NCBI): domain Bacteria; kingdom Pseudomonadati; phylum Pseudomonadota; class Betaproteobacteria; order Burkholderiales; family Burkholderiaceae; genus Paraburkholderia; species Paraburkholderia sp. CI2. Next base: position 232,141 of record NZ_JACHDL010000008.1, on the reverse strand, counting down.
ACACCGGCCCACGAATGGCCGACAAGGACGACTTGACCGGGCTGCGCATCAATGACGCGTTTCGTCGCAGCAACGTCCTCGGCGAGCGACGACAACGGATTCTGCACCGCGACCACTGTGTAGCCTTTTTGCTGCAGGATCGGGACGATCTTGTCCCAACTGGAGCCATCCGCGAACGCTCCATGCACGAGTACGATCGACGGCTTTGCAGACATTGCCTCGGCAACGGAGTCGCCGGATCCTGCGGCGCGCGCAGGCGAAATCTGAAGAAAAAACGGCAGCAACGCGGCTGCGACACACGTGGCCGATTTGCGCAAGAAAAGAGAATTCATGGATGTGCCCCACATAGTTATAAAAAATGCTGCACGACCGGTTCATCTCGAAGGAATGGTCTCACGACACGATCGACGGGAAGCCGGGCAGCACGGCCCATTGTGGTGACACACGATTCGAGCCGCGAATGAATTGCTGTGAATTTGTGTGGGGAGACCGAATGCGTTCAGGAAGACGCACTCACCGTCGAGTCCGCAATAATCGAGCGATAGCGGAGTTCGACGGAGTTGAGCTTCGTCGACGAGCGGCGCGTGTGGGCAAGCCATTCCCCGAGCGCCGTCGAGAACGCACGGATGAGCGCCTCCGGTTCGAGCCATACCCGGTCTTCGTCGCGGTTCTGGTACTGGCGATAACCTTGCAACGCAGATGGAAGGATCAAGCGGATTCGGCCGCCGTTGGCAGGAAGCGCCGCGAATCCAGGTCGCAGCGAGTCACGCAGTACAACCAGATCGTTGGCACTCACGTATAGCGACGCAAGATCGACGTACACCGTCAACCAACCGCTGACTGCGTCGGCGTCTGGATACACATCGTCATCGTCCCCGTCCAGGTAAATCACCGCGTCGACCATCTGGAATAGCAACCTGAGGCTCGCGACATACTGCCGGTTGTTGAACAGCAACCTTATCGGAACCAGGAAGTCGTCGTGAATCTGTCGGGACAGCATAGAAGGCGAATTACCGGTAACTGGCGTGGGAGAGGGTATGGCGTCCGTCATAAATGGCAAGGCTGTCAGCGGGAGTACTTTCCTGTATTGAGCCAGAACCAAAGGCGTGGCGCGGTGCAATTTCGTGAATTTCCGTGAAGTGTCCGATGTCGGGGAGTCGCTGCTTCCCTGGCTTTGGCACTCGTCGCGATGACCCAGGCATGCGCGAGACGAAGTTTCCTGACCATTTTCACGCAACACCTGCGTGCAGTGAAAGTGAACACACTTCAACATCAACGCCTCTCCGCACTTCGCCACGAATCCTCACCACCAACAATCTTGATGATCCGCGCCGTGCATCATTCAAACGTAGTACCCGCCCAGAGCGACGACAGTTACGCTGCACATGTGTTTAGTCAAGTGCCCCCGCCACCGCCTAAACAGGCTGCGTATCCACATTCATAAATTTCACGACAACCTTTGCCAGCTTGGTCTTCGTCGGGAAATTTCACAGTTTTCACAACGTTTTTGAAATTTCATTTGACGTGCAGTCCTGCTGCACATATATTTCGGCTCACTGCACACAGCATAGTAGTGAGGGCAGATCGAGTGTCCATCGATCGATCGGCTTTGCGTCCCGAAATGCTAGTCCAGCCAAGCAAGTGGCTCGAGCAAGTTGTCGGATTTGTGCAGTAGCAGTGCATCTTCCGTACAGCCACACCGATTGGAGAACTTGAATGCAATCTGGAACCGCCTTGGATTCTGAACGCCTGAAAGCTTGCGTCCGCGCCAACAGCGATGATGCCGCAGTGTGGCGCTGGTACTCCGACATGATGGAAGACCGCCGCATCGAGTGCCTCTGCGTCAACGGCAATTGGGCGGTCAAGCTCGACGGCCGCGAGATTGCCGCCGACCGCTCGTTCGATCGGGCGGCAAGACTGTCCTACGCGACATCACGCGCACTGATCGCGATCGCTGCAAACGGCTGATAGACGGCCATCCAATTACCGACGTCGGCGTAAAACGCGCGCGTCCAAAGAATAAGGAGTCACCCGTGGATCTATTGCATGCGATCAAGGTGTTCGGCAAGGTGGTCGAGGAAGCGTCGTTTTCAAAGGCTGCCGGTGCGCTAGAGCTCTCCACGTCGAGCGTGACGAAGACCATTCAGAATCTCGAGGATCATCTGCGGATGCGGCTGATTCTGCGGACGACGCGCAAGGTCGCCGTGACCCCGGAGGGCCGCGAGTACTACGCTCAAGCGACCCGGATCGTACAGGATCTGTATGAGGTGGAGCGCTCGTTGAAGGGCGAACGCAATGTCCCCGCCGGACGCTTGCAGATCGGCGTCGCGCCGGTCGTCGCACGTCTTTTGCTCGTGCCGGCGCTGTCCAGTTTTCAATCACTTTTCCCCGACATCCAACTCGAGATGAGCATCGGAGAACGCCCATTCGACGTCGAAAACGGGGAGGTGCAGTGCGCAGTCACGTCCGTAGCACCAACCAGCAGCGAAGTGGCCGTGGATCAGATCGGCGAACTCGCGCTGGTCACATGCGCGGCTCCTCAATACATTGACCACTTCGGCATGCCACACAAGCCGTCGGATTTGCGTGACGGACATATCGTCGTCCGCTGCGCCCCGCATGAGCGCCTCGAAGGCCAAGGGCTGCTGCTCGACCAAGACGGTGAATCGGTCCGAGTACCGTGCGATTGTCGTCTGATGGTCAGCGACAGCGATGTCCAGCTAGCTGCTGGCCTGGCCGGCCTTGGCATCGTGCAATTGCACGAGGTGGCCGCACGCGACCATTTCGCCGCTGGAGGCCTCGTACCGCTTCTCGACGCCTGGCGCCCGGCGCCCCAACCGCTATACCTGGTCTCGACGGCAGCGCAACAGGCCAGTCCACGGGTGCGGGCGTTCAATAGATGGGTAACCGAGCTTGTGCGAGACCCGCTGGCGTTCGGCCGTATCTCCGCCGGGCCGGCGCCGCGCAAACTGCGCAGCGAGTTCGGCAATAACGCGCCGCGCTCCCTCGAACAGGTGTGGGCAGGCATGTCCACATCGTTAATGGAACGCAGCGCATTGGGCCAAGCCAGCGCGGCGTAACTACTCCGGCTCGGGGATGTTCGCGGAGCGCGAGGTTGAACCAGAACTACTACTCACCGTGCAAGCTGCGCGTCATCGTCCAACACGTTGTGCGTTTGCACACAGTTCAGGTGCTCGCAGAGTAATCGCAAAGCTGAGCCCAATCACGACCAAGGCATTGACAAGCATGGCCACGAGGCCCGGCACGCACTGCGGCATATGGACGGCCAGCCATTCGCGCGACGCCGGTGCCAGCAGAATAAACAGCCCTGTAAGCAGCCCCGCCAGTACGGCCACAGCCTGCGTTCGCCGCCACGCAAGGCCCAGATATACACCGGGAGCAAGCATACCGATCGCCGAATACGCCTCCAGCAGGACCTCGAATAGCGAATCGCGCTGTCGCAATGACAGCCACGCCGCCAGCGCGGCAATGACCACCATCGCAAGACGCGAGACACGTAAGGCCGCGCGGGACGACTCCCCGGTTGTCCAACGTGCTGCGATATTGCGCGTGAAGATCGAACCCGCCGCGAGCAGCAACAAGGTGCCGGGGACCAGCGCTAGCAGAATGCAGGTGGCGGTGAACAGGCCGGCCAGCCACGGCGGATATCGAGCGACGATAAATTGCGGGAGCGCCGCATTGAGATCCCCGCCAGCGGGCGTCGTACCGGCGACGAGTGCGCCGAGACCTAACATAATGATGAAGAAATACGCGAGTGCATAAACAGGCTGTAACGCGGCATTGCGCCGGATCAGTTGCGGATCGCGAACCGCATAGAACATCTGGAACAAATGCGGGAACATCCAGTTCGCAAGACCGATTTCCAGCGCTGCCGTCATGAACCACCATGACGTAGTCGATGCACCCGGTTCGCGCCCCGGCAATACCGTGATGCCCGGAGCCCGTTCTCGAGCCAGCGCGAACACGTCGGCAAGCGAGTGTGCCCCTACGTTGCGAGCCAGCGGCACGCATAACATCACTACGACGGCCAGCATCAATACATCTTTGATTGCCGCAGCAACTGCGGCAGGACGCAGCCCGTGGAACACCCCGAACAGCACCATCAGTGCGGCCGCGCCGATCATTGCCACGTCGCGCGGCACGCGTGAGCCGAACGCGATGTCGACAACAAGGCTCAGCGCAACCAGTTGGATCTGGATATAGATGACGATGCCGACGATCCCGACACCCGCGACCACGCCGCCGAGCCATGGCGCACGATAGCGCGACGAGAAGAAGTCCGCCTGAGTAACGAGACCCGCGCGACGCCCCGCTGACCAAATACCCGGCCCAAGCAGGTACGCAAGCGCATAGCTCACCGACACGGAACTGAAGGCGATGTACGCGGGCGCCCCGGATGCCCATGCCATACCCGAAACTCCGAGTACTGCAAAGGTGGTGTACATCTCGCCGGCGTTCATGAACCAGAACAGCACCGGCCCGATCATCCGGCTACCGACCGCCCAATCGGTGAAACTGGTGGCACGATGGTCACGCCCATAAATCGTCGCAGCGACGAGAGTCAGCGCGACGACCGCCGCGATCACCGCGGCCATGGTCTCACGCGGGCTCAATGCACCACTCCTTCGCCTCTCTCGCGCGCATCGACTCGGCAGTCGATCGCGTAGACGAGCCCGAGCACGCCGCCGCTGAGCAGCGTCGCCAGCATTTGCCAGAACAAGGGGAAAGGAATGCCGAATGGCTCTAGCGTACTTGCATTTGCAAGTGGCATGAGGCCCGCGTGAAAAACGAACGGAAGCACTAGCATGGCCCGATGAGGGCGCCGGCGTAGAGTCATGAATATCGGGCAAGCGTCACGAAGAACACTGACCGCGTGGAATCGCGGCTGCTTTTGCTTCGCGCGCAACCACTCGGGTCGCTGCGTTTAGCAGCGGCCGATTATCGCACAGGCTTTCCGATATTCAATTTACGGACTGGGAGGCGTCACCGAAAGAATGACCTCGGTTTGCTGGTCGGAACAATTACAGTAACGGTGCGGCAAGCGGGCGTCGAACGACACGCTCTCACCCGCCAGCAGATCGTAGTTCACGCCGCCGATTTCGGCCCTCAAAACACCAGCCACGACGTACGCGCATTCGGACGACGGGTGCCCGCGCGGCTCTGCCGCCGACTCCTGCCCAGGTTCGAGTACGGCGCGCAAGACCTCGAGCTGACCGTTGCCCCCCGTCAGACGTTCGTAGCTGACACGGCCTTTTGCGGCCATTAGCACGGTGCGGCTGCCTGGCTTGCTGACCCACACCGATGGCAAAGCTGGATCCGCGAACAGCGACGCAATCGACTGGCCGAACACACCTGCCAGCCGGCGCATTGTTTCCAGGCTGGGGTCTGTTACGGACCTCTCCACCTGGCTCAACAAGGTAGGCGAAACGTCAGCCAGACGTGCAAGCTCCCGCAGCGACATGCCGTGTTCAGAACGCAGTTCCCTGAGTCTCTCTCCAATCATTTCATATCCCATACGCAACCGAAAGATGGTTCGGTGCGACGAGTCTATGTGTTGCTGGACTGCACGTCAAGCAACGTTTTCCCCGCACCCAATAGTTACGCGCCAAGGCTCCTCCATTCCACGGCGGGCAATTAGAGCCCGGCCCGAGCGTTCTTCGTGCAGCGTGCGCCATATGCAGGACCGCAATACTGCTAATCACCACGCTTTTCGATGTGCAGTCGCAATGCACAAGCATCGGAAGTCTTTGAGCCATCAATGTAATTTCGGGCAACGTGGGGTGGATGCAGCCAGTCCTCCGCTGTCCGGTGCAACACGCTAGCGGTCCAGCGGGACGCGAGCCCACCTGCGAAGGACGCAATCTGTGTCGCGCCGTGCGCCGAATGTCTCATAGCAGGGCTCGCCATGATCGTCATCGCGGCCGGTTCAGGCGATGCAGGCACCGCGGCGTGTGCTTGTACGGCGTGGACGCCCTGAAAATCGGAATCCGCACTGGACAGAAACGCTCGTTCGAAAGTCGGCACGCGATAGCGTACAAAACCGCGCGAGCATTCTGCTATCAGCCGGGACTGGTTGACCAGCCGTCCGATCGCAGCCGCCACACAATCCGGTGGACACGGGCGCGCGCAAGCCTGGAGTTCGCCCTGCACCGCCGCTTCGGCAGCCATCGCGCACGCGTCGGTCAATGTGAAGTCACCGCGCCACGCGGCGAATCGCTTCAGCAAAGTTCGCTCCGGATCGGCAAGCAGATCGCGCTGCCACTCGATCAGCATACGCAGAGACGAGTGGCGCTCCACCGGCACGCGACGGGACAGATCCAGCAGTTGTCGCGGCTGCTGCGCAAGCGCGCAAAGGCCACCGACACCGAACGCCTCAACGTGCCCTGCAAGCAGTTCAATGACGAACGGAGAGCCCTCGATGTGCCGGCAAAGGTCCGCAAGCAGTGGGACCTCGCTATCGTCGAGACGGAAATCATGACGTCGCGCGACCGCGTGGTCGACGAACATTCGCAACGCTGGAGATGCGCTCAGCGCGGCGTGATCCAAGGTTCCCGCGTCTGGTACCGAGAGTCCTCCGATCCGGAAGACATGCTCTCCTTCCGCGCGCAATGCCTCGCGACTCGAGATCAGGAACGCGCCCCGCGCGCCCACACTCAGACTGCGCTCGACGATATGCGCCACCATATCGGTCACCCGCTCGCAACTGTCGATCAGTAGTAGCGCTTGTTGGGTGGCGAGCTGCAACGCTATGTCGTCGGCTGACGCACGCGACGATAGGGGTAATCCGCACGAAGCCGCAATTGCATCGCGCACATCGGCAAGCGTAGCGGCTTCAGAAAGGTCGACAAACCGCGCGCCGCCCGCAAAGGTGTCCTGAAGTTGGCGCGCGACCTCAACAGCAAGCCGAGTCTTGCCGATGCCGCCGGGGCCCGATACGGTCACGAAACGCCGCAGCACAAGCGTTTCCGCAACCCGCCGTACATCCGTGTCGCGGCCGTGCAACTTATCAGCGTAGGCCGGCAGCCGCCTGGCGAGCATGGTGTCGCCAGGCTCTTGTGTCAAGGCGTGCGTAACCGGCGCAATGAACCGGTAACCGCGGCCTGGGACAGTCGCCAGCATATTCTGCCCCTCCCCGCTGTCCCCCAAGGCGAGTCGAAGCGCCGCAATTTGTCCGCGCAGATTGCTTTCGTCCACAACGGTAGTCGGCCACACGACTTCAATTAGTTCGCGCTTACTCACGACCTCGCCCGCCCGGCGAATCAGCGCGAGGAGCAGATCGAATGCACGTCCGCCAAGCGCGACCACCGTGTCGTCGCGATAAAGACGAAATTGCTGTGAGTCGAGGCGATAAGAACCGAAGAAATAGCAAGCGCCAACTGATGTCATCGCAAAGTCCCTAACAGGAAGAGCAAAAGCTCGATGACGTCAGTGTGCGCAACAACGGATTGTCCTGCCTGGGGAAACATCGCTACGCATTTCTTGGGCAACGCGAACAATCGCATGGGACCACAGCACGCGAATTCACAATGATTAACTTGGGTAGTAGGCGGTTGCTCGTCCAGACTGGCAGCATCGACTCACCATGCAGGAACTACCGGAAACCACCATGAACCTCGACGAAACGCTCGACCAACGCGTGCGCAATGCTTACGACGACATTCACGACCTCAGTCAATACTCACTGCGCGTGACACATCGCCGCGATCGTGCCTCCTCACGCCATATGACAGTCGTGCCCATCGCAGCGGTATGTGCGTGGTCGCTACTGGAAACGCGATGGGAATTGAGCCCGGCGGACGGCTCGATGTTGATGCTCGCCTTGGCTGTGGCCAAACTGATACTGCTCTGCTCGGGAGTCGCAGCCATACTCGACGTGCCCAATGCTCGCCCGCTGTTCGTCTTTCTTTGCGGCGCGAGCCTGATGGCGGTCGCCTCAGCGCTGCCGTTCGAATACACCGCATCGCGCGAACTGTTTGGCCTGTCGCTGATCGAGTGTCTGTTGAAAGCAGCCGTCGTTGGGCTCTATGCATTCCGCCGCCCACAGCGCCGCTGAATGCGATAAAAGTACACCGGAGATGTCAAAGCTTCGGCAATACCATGCCGCGCTGCACCGCCGGTCGCTGACCGATGCGTTCAAGCCAGGCCCGTACCGACGGTTTCGTCTCGAGCATCGGCAGCACATACTCCTGCATCAGCGTAGTCGCAGTGACGGTCCAGGGATACGCGGCAATGTCCGCGATCGTGTATTCGTCTCGGGACAAATACATATGTTTCTGCAATTGACGGTCCATCACTCCGAATAGCCGGTTAGCCTCTTCACGAAACCGTTCGATGGCAATCGGCAGCCTTTCGGGCGATCGCACGCCGAAAAATCCTAACTGACCCAACATTGGGCCGAGCCCACCGACCTGCCAGTTCAACCATGACAGCGTCCGGTAGCGCTGAGCGCCGGTGGGAGCCAAATACTGGCCACTCAGGTCTGCCAGATACGTCAGAATCGCGCCACTTTCGAAGAGCACCAGCGGTCCGCCTTCGGCATCCTCATCGACAATCGCCGGGATCTTGTTGTTGGGCGAGACTTCGAGAAACGCAGGTGCGAACTGCTCGCCTGCCGACAGATCGACAGGATGAATCCGGTATTGCAAGCCCAGCTCCTCGAGCATGATCGTAATCTTGCGACCATTCGAAGTTGTCCACGTATATAGGGTAATCATTTCACAAACTCCGGTATGACGGACGGCCATCAGGCCGCCCGCGAGTGTCGTGATTCAGTCGCCGCTCAATCGCTTGCGGACGAACACGATCGCCAGCGCCGCGCTACCCGCAAGGAACGCGGCAAATACCGTGGCAGCCGCTGCCATCCCGATAGCGTCCACCAGATAGCCCGTTCCGACTGCAAACGCACCTGCCGGAACATATGCACCGAAGTTCAGAATCGAATTGGCTTCCGCGCGCCGATCGTCTCGCACATGTGTGCCGATCAGCGTCAGGCCGCCCAGTTGTCCAAGTCCCTGCCCAGCTCCGGCAAGTACCGCCGAAGCGATTTGCAGCACCGCTATCGACAGGTTGGCGGCAAGTGCGAGAGAAACCATGGATGCAATGCTTGCCAATGCACCAAGCACGAGAATCGTCCTCACATGGAGACTACGCACCGCGAACTGCACGGCTGTCGCCGACAGGAACATCAGGCAGACCATGCCGCCCGCCACCAGCGGACTATGAACGTGCAGCAGCCGCGAGAGCAGCGAGGGGCCGAGCGCCGCCACGAACGTCGTCGCCGAAAGTCCAGGAGCGAATACTGCTACGCCCAGTGCAAGATGGATCCGGTTTTCTGCCGGCACTGACGGTAGATGCATCGCCCCTACGACCGCCGCAGGACGCGCCAGCGGCAACAGCGCCGCTACCGCGAGACCACTAGCAAGCACGACCCCGAGCAACGCATAAGTCCCACTGACCGGGTGGACGGAATACTGCGCGAAAATACCCGCCAGCAGCGGACCGAGACCCGCTCCGAGAACCATCGCGACGGATGCCGCGAGCGAAGCAAGGCGTCGACGCGCCGGACCGCCGACATCGACGACGCTCGCCATCCCGGCCGACACGATCACGCCCACGGAGATGCCCGTCAACAGACGCGCAATCCCCAACGTGACGACCGAAGACGCTGTCGCAAACAGCACGCACGCGACTAGTGCCGTGAGCAACCCCGGAATGAGCACGGGCTTGCGGCCGACGCGGTCCGACAATTGTCCCGCCACCAGCAGCGCAACGAGCAAGCCTACAATGTAGGCTGCGAAGACCAGCGTCAGCGTGCCGGACGAAAAGCCGAGTCGCTGCTGCCAATGCACATACAGTGGCGTCGCCGAGTTCGACAGCATGAATACCGCAGTGACCATCCAGGCGGCGGACCACATGCGCCGTACGGGATGCGTTTCGGGGACGGCGCGCGCACTGCGCGCCTCAGCAACACCGCTTGTCATCACAAACTCCATCGGAAGGGTAAGAACCCGGCGCGCCCAACCCTAAGCGGACACGCCGGCGAGCGAAGCTTTACTTACGGCTCGACGTGTAGATATGCACATGCTCCGCGCGGTGAACCGGGCCGAACTCGAGCGGCACCCAAGCGTATCCATCGCCCTCGATCCGCACACGGCCCATACCCGGGAACGGCAGATGGGCTGCACTGACGATCTCTCCGGTGGATGCCGCTTCGGCGAGAATCGCCCGGCGCGTTGCGACCGATGCCGTGGTGTCGACGTCGAATTCGATAGCGATCTCCGGCCGTGCGAATTGCAGCGCCTGGTTATGGATCGCATCCCCCCACGTGAAGAAGCGCTCGCCCTCCGACGTGAACACGAAACCGGTATGGCCCGGCGTATGTCCCGGCAACGGCATCGACCGGACACCCGGCGCGAGCATGTCGCCCGCTTCAAACGTCTTGAAACGACCTGCTTCGATATACGGGGCAACCGAGCGGCGGGCGATCTTCGTCACCTGAGCCACGGCATCCGGCGCGCGGAGTTGCGGATCATCGCTCAGCCAGAAGTCGGCTTCACGCTTGGCAACGTAGATATCGGCATTCGGAAAGGCCCGCGAGCCGTCGGCCGCAATCAAGCCAGCGACGTGATCCGCGTGCAGGTGGGTCATCAGTACCGTGTCGATCTGCGACGGTTGATAGCCCGACGCGATCAGGTTGCGTTCGACCCAGCCGAGGCTTTCACCGAACGTATCGGCCGCGCCGGTATCGACAAGGATCAGGTTCGAGCCCGTGTTCACTACATAGATGTTTCCCGAGCCCTGAATGGCCGGTGCATTGATATACATCTTCTGCAATAGCGCCTGGATCTCGCTATCCGGGGCATGCATGAACAGGTTCCGGTCGAAATCGACATAGCCGTCATAGAGCGCGGTGATTTCGAAATCCCCAACCGCGATCCGGTAATAGCCCGGCACCTGGGTGTTGATCTTGGAAGGTACGGGTGCGTCGATCGAGCGGGTCAGAATGTTGGTCATGGTACTTCTCCTTGATGATAAACGAGGCACGAAACGATGCGTTTCGGCACATGGATGTAGAAAGGAAACGTGATGGCGGTAAGCGCTACACGTCAGAATTCCTGCACTGTCGGGCGCACGATGATGTCGTTGATGTCGACGTCGGCCGGCTGCGAAATCGCGTATTCGATTGCACGCGCAATGGTGTCGCTCGGAATCGCGACTTTGTAGAACTGCTCGAGGCCTTCAGAACTCGCTTCATGCGATGTGCCCAACTTGAGCTCGGTTTCGATTGCGCCAGGGGAAATCGTCGTCGTACGGATCGAGCCGCCGACCTCTTGACGCAAACCCTCCGAGATCGCCCGTACCGCGAATTTCGTCCCACTGTAGACCGTGCCACCCGGTGCGAACACCTTATGTCCGGCGATCGATGCGACGTTGATGAAGTGGCCGCTGCCCTGCTTCTGGAAAACCGGCAGTGCCGCAGCGATGCCGTACAGCACACCCTTGATGTTGATGTCGATCATGCGATCCCATTCGTCGACCTTTACATCGCTGAGCGGTGCAATCGACATCAGACCGGCGTTATTGATAAGCACGTCGAGACGGCCGAATCTCTCGATAGCGAAACGGGTGAGTGCTTCCACATCGGCGCGGGACGTCACGTCGGCTGCGAAGGCTTCCGCGGTCCCGCCGGCGGTGCGAATCTCTTGCGCGAGCGATGTGAGCCGCTCGACACGGCGCGCTGCAAGTACAACGCGCGCGCCATTTTTCGCGAGACGCCGTGCGGTCGCCTCGCCAATGCCGCTGCTCGCGCCGGTGATGACGACTACCTTGATGTCGATGCTGCTTTCCATGATTGAAATCCTGTCCGATGAAATGCGTTGGAAGTGCAACCGATGCGCGATGTGCCGCACACCCTGAACTGAGCAAACGACCTGTTTCGCGGTGTGTCGAAACGTGTTTGCATGGATTGCATTCTGGTCGCGCGGACCGGGACGCGCCAATTAGATCGCCCAGACCGATTGATTAGGCACGGTTATGGATAGCCGCCACGTTCGCATAGGCGCTCAGGTTCACGTTCCTCCAGGCGAAAAAAATGCGCCGACCAGGTCGACGCATCACTCTCTGCGGCTACTACAAAGCCATCTCACATAGGCGGCGCGACCCCGTCTTTTTCGACGACCACATTGCGAGCCTCCAGCTTTCCATCGCTAGCTGGCGCCGCAATGACGAATACCTTCTTACCCGCGACGAGGTCAGCCGGCGAAGCTGGCACCAACGTGACGATCGGTACGGTCGGCGGCACGGTAATCTGATTCGATCCGCCTTTATAGGAAAGCTTCAGTTCGCGTCCGCTGGTGCCTGTTACCACGGTGTCGACATTCGCGTTCGTCATCGTGCTGTTCGCCCCAAGATCCCATCCGTAATGTCCCTCGCCAGTTCCGCGCGCCGCTTCGGGAAAGACGACGACCTCCAGCGCGGTCATCTTGCCGTCAACGCCAGTCTTCGACGCAACGCCTACATACGAGCCGGGCTTGATGTCGGCAAGCGCCACGGGTTTGACCGTTAGCACCGGCTGCGCCGGCTTGAGGCTGATCGCAACAGTGTCGCCGCTACGCCGATGCACCGTGAGCGCGTCTGACGTTGCGGATACGATGTCACCGCGGATACGCGCCGGAGCACCTGCACCTTGTGCGAAAGCGGCGGGCGCGATTGATGTCGTCACGATAGACGCCAGCGTCAGTGCCGCCATGACGACGCTCCTGTTTTGTTTCTTCATCTCTTGCTCCAGAAAAACTGCGCACAGCGCAGCAAACAGTGAAATTCACGAACCGCCGAACCAGTTATAACCCTGGTTTTCCCAGTAACCACCCGGATAGGTGTTGGTCACCGAAATCGCCACGATATGTTTCGGGTTCTTGTAGCCCAATTTGGTCGGCATGCGCAGCTTCATGGGAAATCCGTACTTCGGCGGCAATGTCTGGCCGTCATAGCCGAGCGTCAGCAGCGTCTGCGGATGCAACGCAGTCGGCATGTCAATGCTGGTGGAATAGTTGTCGGCACATTCGAAGGCGACGTACTTCGCTGACATGTCCGCGCCCGCGCGTGCCAGAAACTGCGAAAACGGGATGCCGTCCCAACGGCCGATCGCGCTCCAACCCTCAATGCAGATGTGACGCGTGATCTGACTCATTTGTGGCAACATGCGGAGCTCGGCGAGAGTCCACTGCGTCTTGCCGCTAATCAGGCCTCGTACTTCCAGCTTGTATGTCGCTCCATCGATCTGCGGCACGTCGTCGATATCGTAAAAGGCATTGAACGGAAATGGCCGCGTAATCATCGCTTCGGAATACGTGGGCGCTAGTCTGCGCGGATCGAACAGCCAGTCTTGCATCCTGTCGTTAAACCGGGAGATGTTGCGCAGCATCGCGTCGACTGATCGTTCATCGGTGAGGCTACAACCGGATAGCAGCGCTAGGCCACCCAGAGTCAAAATGCGTTTGCCAAGCGCACGGCGCAGCGGGTCGGCCATTTCACGGCTGACGTCCTTGATAATCGACTGTGCGTCGAGCGCTGGCTTGCGTTTATCACGCACGATAGAGGCCATCGGTTACTTTCCTCGAATCATCGTCAACAAGGACCGAGGCACGATCGCGACCATCACGACATGGACGGCAACGAATCCGACCAAAGTCACCATTGCAAAAAAATGTACAACCCGTGCATCATCGAAACCACCGAGCAGATCGCGCAGGAAAGGAAGTTGCACCGGCTTCCAGAGGGCGAGCCCCGAGGCAATCAGCAGCGATAGATCGAATAGCACGAACAGGTAGGCGAGCTTCTGCACCGCGTTGTAGCGTGATAGATCGTCATGAGAGAGCCTGGCGGTAAGCGCGGCACGCAAGTCAGTCCATATGCTCGCCGGTGTGAGCGGGAAGAAGCGTCGCCGCCAGCGTCGAGTTAGCGTATTAGCGATGATATATAAAGCCAGATTCAACGCGAGCAGCCACATCGCCGCGAAATGCCAGAGCAACGCGCCGCCAAGCCATCGGCCAAGCGTAATCGATGCGGGGAAACGGATCTGTCCAAAGATAGGCGACGCGTTGTACACCTGCCAGCCGCTTGTGACCATCATCACGACGGCGATCAGGTTGATCCAATGCCAGATTCGCAACCACAACGGGTGAATAGCGACGCGATGCGTCATGCAGCCTCTCCTTTCTCTCCATGGCGTTGCCTGCAACGCGAGATCGACGCGGCGGCACACCATCAACCGGTGTGCCGCCCGCGGCTTGCATGCAACTCAAGGCGTGCGCGCGCCGTGTCAATCGAAGTTCGTCGCTGAGGCGACCGGTTCCCAGGCAGTCACTTCCTGGCTGAACGTATCGAGCTTGCAGCGGATAAACGCGAGCGCGTCCGTCCCCAAGGGCAGATGGACCGGCGGCTTCGGCGAATCCACCAATGTCAGGATGGCCGATGCTGCCTTGGCCGGATCTCCCGGCTGCTTGCCGCTGCGTTCCGCACGAGCTTTCCGCAACGGTGCGAAGAGCGGCTCATAGTCCGCAATGCTTGCGCTGCCCCGGTTCATCGAGCGTCCAGCCCATTCGGTGCGGAATGCGCCAGGCTCCACCGCCGTCACCCTGATGCCGAGGTCCGCCACCTCCTTTGACAGCGCCTCACTAATCCCTTCGAGCGCAAACTTGCTTCCGTGATAGACGCCGAGACCGGGAAACGTGACGATCCCGCCCATCGAGGTGATATTCACAATATGGCCGCTGCGTCGCGCCCGCATATACGGCAAGACCGCCTGAATCGCCGACACGGCGCCGAATACGTTGACGTCGAACTGCTTGCGGTATTCATCGAGCGGCGTTTCCTCGATCGTGCCTTCATGACCATAGCCCGCGTTGTTGACCAGCACGTCGACCGGGCCGAAACTTTCTTCGACCAGAGCCACTGCCCGGCGTACGTCATCATGCCGCGTCACGTCAAGCCGCACACCGAGCGACAGCCCCGGCTTAAGGGCATCGAATGCCGCGCGTTGTTCTTCGCTGCGCAGTGTTCCGGCCACACGGTCCCCGCGCTCAAGTGCCGCTTCAGCAAGCGCCCGCCCAAAACCACTACTTACGCCCGTAATAAACCAGGTTTTCATCTCACTTCTCCTGTGGAATCCGCGCGGACTAGGCTCCGCGCGACAGGGGCAGTGTCGTCGAACGGCCGTGCAGCTCCCAATTCGAAATGACCGTAGTGCTGATAAGCGGCTCTAATCGGCACGAAAGCCTTGTCCAGCAAGGCTCACGCCCTCACCCTCAGGGTTGGGCCGTTGCCTTGCGAAGCTTCGTGACCTCGGCGGCATCGACTGCGGGAGCGCGGTTGTTCCAGTTGCCGCGCACGAACGTCAGGACGTCGGCGATCTGCTGATCGTCCAGCACCGGGTGATAGAGCGGCATCGGATAGGCGGCCTGCAGACCGCCGATCATCAGTGGCCCGGTTCCGTTCAGCGTCACATTGATAAGCGAAAGAGGGTTGGGTTCGAGCACATTCGGATTACCCGCGAGCGGCGCTAGCCAAGGGGCGGCTCCTCGCCCGTCGGCCCCATGGCAATGCAGGCAATACGTCGTGTAGATCGTGGCGCCAGGATGGCCCGCCGGCCGACGCAGCAGGCCCGCAGTATTCTTCAGATCGGTCGCATCGGGCTTATAGGGCTTCCATGGCGGGCCTTCTTCCGCCCGCGCCGCTGGCAGCGATTTGATGTAGTGCGCTATCGCCCGCGAATCGACATCGTTCAGCGCCTGCGTACTGTTGTTGATCACATCGGTCATCGATCCGAAGGCGGTGGCATGTGCGTTTGCACCGGTGCGCAGGAATACGCTCAGATCCTCTTCACTCCACCGGCCAAGGCCCGTGTTCGTATTGCCGGTGAGATTCGACGCGAACCAGTTGTCGACCGCGGCGCCGCTTAGGAATGCATGTCCGCCGTCATCGCTTGCCTTTTCCTGGAACGCGATCCCGCGCGGCGTATGGCATGCGCCGCAATGGCCGAGGCCCTGCACCAGGTAGGCGCCACGATTCCATGAGGCGTCCTTGTCCGGACGCGACTCATACGGCTTATTGTCGAGAAAGACCATGTTCCAGAATTTCAGCGGCCAGCGCATGTTCAGCGGCCACGGAATGTTGGAGACAATGTTGGGTTGAGCGACGGGTGCGACGCCCCGCATGAAATACGCGTACAGCGCCTTCATATCGGCATCGCCGACTTTGGCATACGACGGGTAGGGCATCGCGGGATACAGGTTGTGGCCGTCTTTCGCAACACCTTCGCGCACCGCGCGGATGAAATCCGCCTCGCTGTACGTTCCTATTCCGTGTTTCGCGTCTGGTGTGATATTGGTCGAATAGATACGACCCATCGGCGTCGCCATCGGCAGGCCACCCGCAAACGGTTTGCCTCCCGGCGCCGAGTGGCAGGCAATGCAATCTCCCGCTTTAGCCAGATAGGCTCCTCGCGTCACGAGGCCCCCGTCGCCCTGTGAAAAGGCGGACGTCGAAAAGAGCGCGATGCCGAACACATAGAGAAAGGTCGGCACAGCGCGACGCATCGCCCGGATAAAAGTTGAATTCAATCTGGTTCTCCTCACGCGGACTCTGAGGTCTGCAACTGATTGCCCACCGGCAGGCGTCGCACCCGCCGCCCACTAGCCGCGAAAATCGCGTTGACAAGCGCCGGAGCGACGGCGGCCGTACCTGGCTCACCCATGCCACCCGGCGCTTCGCTGCTGGCGACAATATGCGTGTCGATATGCGGTGCTTCGTTGATGCGCATGACGCGATAGTCGTTGAAATTGCTCTGCTCCACGCGGCCGTTCGAGAAAGTGATCTGGTTGAACAGCGCGGCGCTGAGACCGAAAATTGCGCCGCCTTCCACCTGCGCCTGGACCGTGTCGGGATTCACCACCTGTCCGCAATCGACGGCACACACAACCCGTTCCACCCGCACTTCGCCGTTGTCCACCGAAACCTGGACGACCATGCAGAAGAAACTGCCGAACGCATTCATCACCGACACGCCGCGCCCTTTTCCCGCCGGCAAAGGGCTGCCCCAGTCTGCCGCCCGTGTCGCGACATCGAGCACATGCAGCAAGCGCGGCGAACGGCCGAGCAGCGCGCGTCGGTACGTGACTGGGTCGGTCTTGGTTTCGTGCGCCAGTTCGTCGATGAAACCCTCGACGACGAACGTACTGCGCGTCGGCCCGACGCCCCGCCAGAATGCTGTTGGCACACCTCGTGGCTCCTGCCGCACGTAGTCGACGAGTTGCGCGGGAATGTCATACGGCAGCGTGTCTGCGACCTCCACCGCGTCGGGATCCAGCCCGTTCTTGAACCAGGCCGGCGCCCAGCGCGCGACAATGGAAGACCCGGTGATCCGGTGAGTCCACCCGGCCGGTTTTCCGGACGAATTCAGCGCAGCGGCAATGCGGTCGTAGTAATACGGCCTATACATGTCGTGCTGAATGTCTTCTTCACGTGTCCACAGTACTTTCACCGGAGCGTTGACCTGCTGCGCAATCCTGACCGCCTGCATCAGGACATCGACCTCCAGCCTGCGTCCGAAGCCCCCACCAAGCAGAGCGTTATGCAGGACGATCTGACCAGGCGGAAGGCCGGTGATTTTCGCTGCGGCATCCACGACACGAGTGGGCACCTGCGTGCCGCACCATATTTCGCAGCGGCCATCGTGCAGATGCACGGTGCAGTTCATCGGCTCCATCGTCGCGTGCGCGAGGAACGGCAATTCATATACCGCATCGATCTTGCGAGATGCCTGGCTGAATGCGGTCGCCACGTCGCCGGCCTTGCGAGCCACCGCGCCCGGCCGTTGCGACGCGCGCTGCAGATCACCAACCAGCGTCTTGGTCGTCATCAGGGCGTTCGGGCCTGGATTCCATTCGATCGCCAGCGCACTAGCCCCTGTTTTGGCTGCCCACGTATGCGTACCGATGGCCGCGACCGCGTTGTCGAGCCTGACGATCTGGCTTACACCCGGCACCGCCCGCGCCACCCTGTCGTCGACCCGCGCAAGAGAGCCGCCAATTACTGGGCAATTGACCACCACTGCGTACACCATGCCGGGCAGTTGGGCGTCGATACCAAACCGGGCGACGCCATTCAACTTCTCCGGAGAGTCGAGCCGCTTCACCGGTTTGCCGATGATGGTGAACGCCGACGGTGACTTCAGCACGATCGACTTCGCCAGATCGGGCGTCATCGCCAGCGAAGCAGCGCACTCGACCAGTTGACCGTATGTCAAGGTGCGGTTACTCGCCACATGCCGCACCACTGCGTCGCGTGCGACGCAACCCGCAGAATCGACGCCCCATGCCTGCGCTGCCGCATGCAGCAGCAGTGTTCTGCCAACCGCCCCGGCTCGCCGCATCGGCTCCCACATGGCCCGCATCGATGTCGACCCGCCCGTGACTTGCATGCCAAGCAGCCCGTCCGCGTATAACGCGGCGTCGGGTGGTGCGTGCTGGAGCGTGACGTTATCGAGCGGCACTTCCAGTTCTTCGGCAATCAGCATCGGGATTGACGTGTAAACGCCCTGGCCCATTTCGACCTTCGGTACAACGATAAACACGTGCCCTTCCCGATCGATCCTGATAAATGCGTTCGGCGCTAAGTCACCTCCCGGCGCGGGTACCCGACCGTCTCCACCTATGACGCTGCCGGCGGAGCGAATCGCCGCGTTGATGCCGCCGCTTGCGGTTGCCTCGGACGCGCTGTTTGCTTTGAAACTCACGCCGAGCAGCAAGCCGCCGCCCGCAGCAACCCCCACGCTCACGCCAAGCTGCAGGAAATCGCGCCGGCTGAACGATCGCTTGTCCAACAGTCGCGTGGTCATATCAAGCGCCCTTTGCTGCTTGCTTGATCGCCGCACGAATTCGCACATAAGTTCCACAACGACAGATATTTCCGGCCATGGCTGCGTCGATGTCGGCGTCGCTAGGCGCTGGGTTCGATGCAATCAGTGCAGCCGCGGACATAATCTGGCCGGATTGGCAATAGCCGCATTGCACGACGTCGATGTCGAGCCATGCCTTCTGAACCTTCTGACCGGCCGGCGTCGCGCCGATCGCCTCGATCGTCGTAATCCGCCGGCCGCCGACCGCCGCGACCGGCGTCACGCAGGAGCGGGCCGGCTCGCCATCGAGATGCACGGTGCAGGCTCCGCACTGAGCAATCCCGCAGCCGAACTTCGTGCCGGTCAGTCCGACGATGTCGCGTATGACCCAAAGAAGCGGCATTTCCGGTGGAGCATCGACGACGTGCTTCTGCGCGTTAATGGTTAGTTCAATCATGGTCGGTTTCGTCGCCTGAAGTGTTTAGAAAGGATGTTTGCCGCGACCTGCACGCGTCGGCCGGATCATCCCAGGATGAGTCCGCGTGTACGCGCAATCAGCACCGCTTGCGTGCGACTCGACGCTTTAAGCTTGTCGAATGCACTGGATACGTGTTTCTTGACGGTGGCCTCGCAGATTGCCGCGCGCGCGGCAATCTGCTTGTTCGAATGGCCAAGCGCCACGCGTTGCAAGATGTCGAGCTCGCGCAACGTGAGCCTCGGTTGCTCGACTCGCGATGCCAGCTTCGCCGCAACTTGATCGGGAGGTGCGTAATACTCGCCACGCGCGACAGTCTCCAGGCAGTCCAGAAGCGTCTCGAGCGATGCTTCCTTCAACAGATACGCGCGAGCGCCGGCATTGAGTCCACGATAGATGTCCTCCTCACCGTCGAACGTCGTCAGAATCACGATCCGCGACTGCGGGTCGATTCGACGAATCTGCTGGATCACCTGTACGCCGCCATAGTGCGGCATCCGTAAATCAGTCAGCACGATCTGCGGGCGATGGATACGGAATTGAGCAACCGCCTGGACACCGTCGTCGGCCTGAGCAATCACGTGAAACCGGCCCGTCGACTCGAGCAACGCGGCGATACCGGCGCGGACCACGCGATGATCGTCGGCCAGCAAGACAGTAATGGCTGTCGACGCAGTCATCACCGGGCCTCATCCGAGCTGGGCACCGTCATCGTGATGCGTGTGCCTCGTCCCGGGCCGCTAATCACGTCGAGTTGAGCTCCGATCAGATCGGCACGCTCATGCAAGCCGAGAAGACCGAATCCGGAAACGGGCTGGGACATGTCGAATCCGCGCCCGTCGTCCCTGACCTCGACCAGCAGGCCAGCGCTGCTGTCGACGATCGTGCATTCCAGCGTGTCAGCCTGCGCGTGCCGCATCGCGTTCGTTGCGGCTTCGGACACGATCATCGCGATCTCATGAACGACGTAAGTGGATAGAAATAGCAGCTCATGCGGCGTGTCGAAGTACACGGACGTGCACGTTGCGCGGGCGACGCTGAGAGCGAGACACTCCCTGACGAGTCGTATCAAATCACATGTGCCGTCGGCACCGCACCCGGGGAGTGCCATCGGGGGGTCGCGCAGCTGACGCATGAAATCGTTCAGTTGCCGCAGCGCGCTCGATGCCGCAGCGAGTGCTTCGTGAACAGGGTCGCTCTCTTGCGTACCGGCATCCTGGCACCGTCCTGTTTGCAGCGCCTTCATGGAGGCCACGCGCAATTGCACGACGACACCGGTCAGCCCTTGCGCGAACGTGTCATGAACGTCTCGCGCGATCCGCGAACGGTCTGCCTGGAGCGCGCCAGCAATGAGTGCCTGCGTCCTCAGATCCGTCAGGGGCGAGGCAGCCGCCCGTGCACGGTCGATCGCGCGCCCGTCGTTCTTCGCAAAGTCGCTGATCGACTCGCGCCCGAACGAACGCAACGTCCGATCGAGAGACGGCCAGACAGGCTCCGCGCCGTCGTCCTGCACGATGGAATGACTCATGACTGCTCCCCTGTCAGTCCGACTGCGCGGACAATGAAACGCTTTCCCAAGCGGTGATTTCGGCTTTCAGCGCGGCTATTTTTTCCCGCACCCATTGCACGGCGTTCTCTCCTAGCAGCAAATGAGCGGGCGCGGCGCCGGTCCTGAGCGCCGCGAGCAATGCGCGCGCTGCGCGGCCTGGATCAAGCAGATGAGACTCCGTCACGGGCACCGCCCGCGATGCGCCGAGTGCCCATGCATAGTCCGCGAGAAGGGTCGACGTCTGCGTTCGTGCCGGGACGCCCGACGAGAAGTCCACGGTGACCGGGTTGCCTGAAGCCGCGGGGTTTGAATCGCCGGTTGATGGCTCGTTCGACCGTCCGTACCCTGGCTGCAAGCCGCCTATCTCGACAGCAGTCACGTCGATTCCGAGCAGTTTCAATTCCTTGCGCAGACTCTCTGTGAGCCCTTCGAGCGCAAAGCGGCTTGCGTGGGAGAAGCCGAAACCCGGGAGTCCGACCAACCCGCCGATCGTCGTCACATTCACGATCTGGCCGGCGCGGCGTCGCCGCATCTGTGGCAGAATCGCCTGAATCAGAATCGTCGGCGCAATCAGGTTGACCGCCAGTTGGTGCTCCAGGGCCTCGATCGGCGATTCTTCAACCGTTCCTGCATGCAGGCAGCCTGCGTTGTTGACCAGCACGGTGATTGGCCCTGCCTCGAGTTCGATCCGTTCGACGAGCAGTGCGATTGCGCCTTGATCGGCCAGGTCGAGCAGATAACCGTGCGTTTGTCCCGGAGCCAGCGCCTCGAAGGCCAATCGCGCGGCTTCGTTACGTACGGTGCCGGCTACTCGGAATCCCTCCTCGAGCGCCGCCTGTGCGAGTGCACGGCCAAAGCAGGAATTAGCTCCGGTGATTAGAATGGTCCCGCTCTGCGACATCATGCCGAAGCTCCCTATGATTCCCACTAGGCCGATTCGGCTGACTTACCGGCGACTCGAGGACTTGCTGCGAGTATGCGCATCACCCGGGGAGCCACCAAAGTGAATCGTCGTGAATTTATGTGAGAGAGCGACAGAAAATTGCATCCAGACATGCGTAAGCCTTTCTGAAGTGCTAAAACGGTTCAACGGCATTTCGCCGCCACCAGTCAATCCGACATCGATGTATCCGTCTGATATCTGTTTTGCATTCGGCGTATTTCGCCTCTTTCCTGCACAGCAAAGATTGCTGCGCAATGGCACGCCCGTCGCTGTCGGCGGCCGCGCCATGGATATCCTTTTGGCACTAGTCGAACAGGCCGGACAGGTGGTGGACAGGGAAACGCTGACTAACCGGGCATGGCCCACCACCGTAGTGGAGGACAGCAATCTCCGGGCGCAAGTCGCCGCCTTGCGGCGTGCACTGGGCGACACTGGCAGCCGGCAACAAGGCTCCCAACCGCTGATTGCAACCGTGTCGGGGCGTGGTTACCGGTTCACGGGGGTTGTAAGTCGCGATAGCGGCACTACGGCAACCGCTCTACCGGTGGCGATGGAACTTTTACGGGCAGAAACGTCGCCGCCCTCCAGCGTCGCCCGAATCCAGGGCAACCTGCCAGTGCGCCTCACACGCATGGTCGGCCGCACGGAAGCGGTGTTCGCTATTGCAGGCAAGTTGCGCGATCGCCGCTTTGTCACCATCACCGGAGCCGGCGGCATCGGCAAGACGACGGTCGCGCTGGCCGTCGCGTCGAGCTTGGCCGGCTCTTATCCCGACGGCGTGTTCCATGTCGACTTCGCACCTCTGGCCGACCCTCGCCTGCTGCCGGGGGCGCTGGCCGCGGCACTTGGAATCGCACCAGGTAACGCAGCACCGGAAGTCGCGATCGGTCACTACGTCGAGAACCGGCGGATGCTGATCGTGTTCGATTGCTGCGAGCATGTGCTCGATGCGTCGTCGTTTCTTGCCGAATCCCTGCTCAAACAGTCGCCCGGCTTGTATCTGATAGCAACAAGCCGTGAACCGTTACGCGCCGATGGCGAGCAGGTCTACCGGCTCGCGCCGCTAACGTCGCCCCCGCCCGACGTCGAGCCGTCTGCGGAACAGGCATTGGCTTATCCCGCCGTGCAACTGTTCGTCGAGCGCGTCACCGCCAACCACCACCAGTTCGAACTCACCGACCCGGAAGCGCCGCTCGTGGCGGATATTTGCAGGCGCCTGGACGGCATCGCGCTGGCGATCGAGCTAGGTGCCGGCCGCGTCGATGCGTTCGGCATTCACGGGCTTGCCACGCTGCTCGATGACCGGTTCCGCTTGCTGATGCTTGGCCGCCGCACTGCGTCGCCGCGCCATCGAACGCTCGCGGCCATGCTCGACTGGAGCTATCAGTCGCTGCCGGAACGGCAGCAAGTGCTGTTGCGTCGTCTTGCATTGTTTCCGGGCACATTCGCCTTCGATGCCGTGCGCGCGGTAGCGGGCTCGACGGTTGACGAAGGAGGGCTGATCTTCCTGCTCGCCGACCTTGTGGGAAAGTCGCTGGTTTCCGCTGACACCGCCGGCCCGGTCCCACGCTACAGGTTGTTGCACATCACGCGGGCCTATGCCCTGGATCGGCTGAACGACGCCGGGGAGACACGCGAGGTCGGCAGGTTCGCGGCGCGGCATCTACTGACCCTGTTGAAGCAGCATGCACCCACGGCGGGGAAAGAGGTGAATGGCAGTGCCGCGCATGGTAGCCCAATCGCATGGGAAATCGACAACGTTCGGGCCATGCTGGCCTTGGCCTGGTCCGACGATGCTGATGCGTCGCTCGCGCTCGAACTCACCGCCGCTACCGTTCCATTGTGGTCAACGCTGTTTCTCTTCGGCGAGTGTTCGCGCTGGGTGGATCGGGCGCTCGCAACGGATCCGCACACGACACTCGCCCGCTCCAGTCTGGACTCTGGGCTTCAGCTTGAACTATGGCGCGCACGCGCGGCCGCACTGACGCACCGCGACGGAGGCGGCGAAACCATGCGCGCCGCGTGGCAGGAGGTGTTCGTCCGCGCTGAGCAGATCAACGACATGGAGCGACAGGTCCAGGCGTTGTGGGGAGTATGGGCCGCACAGCGAAATGCCGGCGACTATGGTTCAGCTTTTGAAACAGCGCGTCACGCCGCTTTGCTGGCTGCCCATACCGGCAACGCCGCGCATGTGGCGCTGAGCGACCGGATCCTGGGAACGACTCATATGTACAGAGGCGAACTCGAGGAAGCGCGGTCGCGCCTGAAGTCCTCGATCGAGTATTACTCGACTGTCGAGCCGGTGAAGCGGATAGGCGAGCTGCTGCAATTCGACCAGCTCGTCGTTGCTCGTGCGTTCGATGCACAGGTTCTCATGTTGCAAGGCGATATGGAGGAAGCGCTGGCCGCAGCCGCGAGCAATCTCGACGACGCGCTGGCAACCAACCATCTCCCTACAGTCCTCTATGCCCTAGCGTACGGCGCCTGCCCGGTTGCCTTGTACACCGGCAACGCAGAAATCGCCGAGCGGTACGTAACCATGCTCCTACACGATACTTCCCAAGTCGGCCTCGAAGCGTGGCATGAAGTCGCACAGTTGTTCGCTGGTATGCTCGCCGTACTGCGGGATGGTCCGACTGCCGGGTTGCCGGTGCTCAAAGCAGCTCTCGAAGCCGTCGCGCCGATCGGCCAAGGGCCGGCATATTCGCTTGCGCAGATGGCATACTGCGACGCGTTGACCCGCTCCGGCGACGTGGCGAATGCTCGCATCGCGGTTGACGCCGCGCTTAAGCGCGCATCGGGCTGTGACGAAGCGTGGACGATGCCAGAGCTTCTTCGTATCAAGAGCGAGGTTCTGTTTCAAGATCCAGCACTGCATCCCGAAGTCGCACGCGCTGCCGCTGAAGCCCGCCTGTTGCGCGCTCTTGCTATCGCTCGCCGCAACGGCGCAGAGCTCTGGGCCAGGCGGTGCGCCGAAAGTTTGATCCGGCTCGCACACGCGCGCGAACCGTCGGCATTGCCACTGACGGACAACGAATCCTGACAAATTAGCGAAGCACGCTTCCTTCTTCGTCCGAACCGATCAGTCGAGCTGGCCTGCCTTCTGACCCGGCAGACCCCATTACTTCGACTGATGCCACGCGTCGCGGCATTCTCCACGCTATATCCGTATCGCGCGGGATCCGCCTGCCGTACCGATACTTATCAGTACCAGTCGCGTTTCTAATTGGCCCAGTGTACTGCGCCTGGACACAATGCTTTCTATCGGCCGGCACCCAATGCTGTTGAACTGGAGACCGGCGATACGCAAAGCAAGCCTCCGCCGCGCAACGCGTGCACCGCGGGCTCATTTAACGAATACGCGATAAAGGAAAAACTGACATGTCATCCCACACGCTTTTCGACCCGCTGAAGTTGGGCGCACTGGAACTGCCGAACCGAATCGTGATGGCTCCGTTGACGCGCATGCGTGCCGGCGCAGAGGGCGCACCGACCGAACTGAATGCCAAGTATTACGCACAGCGTGCCTCGGCCGGACTGATCGTCACTGAGGCGACGCAGATCTCACAGCAAGCCAAGGGCTATCCGGGCACCCCAGGCATCCATACCGATGCGCAGATTGCTGGCTGGCGAAAGGTCACCGATGCGGTGCACGCACGCGGCGGGCGAATGGTCCTGCAGTTGTGGCACACCGGTGCGATCTCACACCCGTCGAACCAGCCTGATCATGCCCAACCGGTAGCACCGTCGGCGGTGCGGCCCACAGTGCAGGCGCTGACGAGCGACTACCAGTGGGTAGACTCGGTCATGCCCCGCGCACTCGCCATCGACGAACTGCCGGGCATCGTGGAGCAGTTCGCTCTGGGCGCACGCAACGCGAAAGCGGCCGGTTTCGACGGAGTGGAAGTGCACGGAGCGAATGGCTACCTCCTCGACCAGTTCCTGCAAGACCGCAGCAACCATCGCACCGATGCATACGGCGGCTCGTTCGAGAATCGCGCGCGCCTGCTACTCGAAGTGCTCGACGCGGTGATCGCGGTATGGGGCAAGGATCGCGTCGGCGTACGTCTGTCGCCCCACGGCACCTTGAATGATCCGGGCGACAGCAATCCGGTCGGTCTTTTCACTCACGCGATCGGAAAGATAAGCGAGCGCCGACCGGCCTATCTGCATCTGATCGAGCCCCGCGGAAGTCTGGCCGGCATGGTGGATGAATTGAACGACACTGCTCCCGATAACGCCAGGCTGTTCCGCGCCGCGTTCGCAGGTCCCGTCATTTCGGCAGGCGGGTACACGAAGGCCTCGGCGAGCGCCGCAGTAGAGGAAGGCCGCGTCGACGCCGTCGCCTTCGGCCGCTATTTCATAGCCAATCCCGACCTGGTCGAACGTCTGCAACAGAACACGCCGCTTAACGCCTACGACCGCCCGACTTTCTACGGCGGCGACGCGACTGGCTACACCGACTATCCGGCGACGAGTACCGTCGACGCTTGACGTTCGTCGCTACAACCCGTTGCAAAGCGGACGGGAACGTACGCCGGATCCACCTACGCGTTTGCGTCTGGTGGATTCATGCATTCCCTGACGGTCCGTATCTCGCCCGAGTGAACCACAGCCTGCTTTCCCGGCTTCGCTCTTCTGCGACGCCTGTCCTACTCCCTTCGTCTACCGTCGTGCCTCACTCCACACCACCCGGCTTGGACACCCGGTAGAATCAGATCTGGTTACCGGATTGCGCTGTACCGCATGTAGCCCGCCCTTACAACCCGCTGTCCATTTTGCCGAGGCCTTCATGCGAGGAGTCGAACTCCGCCAGCTGCGCTACTTTTCCATCCTCGCGAAGGAATTGCACTTTGGCCGCGCTGCCGAACTGGCCTTCGTCACGCAACCCGCGCTCAGTCAGCAGATTGCCAAGCTCGAAGAACTGGTTGGCGTGCAGCTCTTCATGCGCGATCGTCGCCAGGTCATGCTGACACCTGCTGGCGCAGCGCTACGCGACGGCATCGACAAAGCGTTTTCGCAAATCGAACTGTCGCTGCGTCTAGCCCGCGAAGCCGGCGA
This sequence comes from Paraburkholderia sp. CI2, assembly GCF_014201055.1. NCBI lineage: Bacteria > Pseudomonadati > Pseudomonadota > Betaproteobacteria > Burkholderiales > Burkholderiaceae > Paraburkholderia > Paraburkholderia sp. CI2. Next base: position 205,197 of record NZ_JACHDL010000008.1, on the reverse strand, counting down.
CCACCAGGAATTTGTCGTGTCGATAGGACTCGTCGAATACACTAACTTGCCGTTCGTGCCGCCATCGCTGATCCGTCTTCAATCGCTGTATCCGGACGTGAAGATCGTGCGCCACGAAATGAATGCGGCGCAGCAATACGAGGCGCTCCTGAAGCATCAGATCGACGTCGGCTTCGGTGTGCCGGTGGTCCCGCTGCCGCCCGGCGGCGAACTTCGCGGGGAGCCACTTGTCAGTGCGGGCTGGGCGTTGCTGATGCGCGATGATCACCGGCTTGCGTCACTCGATCGCTTGCGGCTCGATGATCTGGCCGCGGAAAAGCTGATCATCTTCAGCCGCAACGTGAATCCGCCGCTGTACGACTCGGTGGTGGACCTTTGCCGCGGAGCAGGCTTCACACCGCATTTCGTCTACGAAACCATGCAGGCGCAGATGGGCGTGACACTTGTCGAGCAAGGCTTAGGCGTCATGCTCGGCGCGACCTATGTGTTTGCGTCGTTGCCAGCAGGGCTACGCTGCGTGCCGATCGATGGCTTCAACGAACTGACCGTGCACCAGTTCTATCGTGCCGACGAAGCGAACACGTTGATTCTCGACTTCATCGACGTGGCAAACGAGGAAGCGCGGCGAACGCAACTGCGCCTGAATGCAATGGCGCGAACGCCAGAAGGCGCGTAGCGCCAGGACGTACGGGAAGCGGAGCCACGCCGCCCAGCGTGGCAAGGCAAAAGAAAAAGGGACGTGCGCAGCGCGCGACGTCCCTCTTTCTCGCCTGAAGACCGGTTATCGACCGGCGAGTTCTTCCGCAGCCTGAATCGCTTTGGCCACGCCCGCACCATAGGCCGGGTCAGCCTTCGTGCAATGTTCGATGTGGCGCTGCTGGATAGGTTTCGACACGCCGGTAATGGCGCGTGCGGTGTTATCAAACAGCGTCTGTTGCTGCTCTGCCGTCATCAGACGAAACAGTGCGCCAGGCTGCGAGAAATAGTCGTCGTCCTCACGATGGTCCCAATGGTCTACCGCCCCTTGCAAAGCGAGCGGCGGTTCGCGCAACGCGCGCTGGTCAGCCCACTCACCACGCGAGTTGGGGTTGTACGAGGTTGTGCCGCCACTATTGCCGTCAACCCGCATCAGACCGTCGCGGTGATAACTGTGCACGGGACATTTCGGTGCATTCACCGGAATCTGGTTATGATTGACGCTCAGACGGTAGCGCTGCGCATCTCCATACGAAAACAGCCTGCCTTGCAGCATGCGATCGGGCGAAAAGCCGATGCCCGGCACAACGTTCGCCGGGTTGAACGCAGCCTGCTCTACATCGGCGAAATGATTTTCAGCGTTGCGGTTCAATTCGATCACGCCTACTTCAATCAGCGGATAGTCTTTTTTCGGCCAAACCTTCGTGAGATCGAACGGATTGAACTGGCACGTCGCCGCTTCCTGCTCGCGCATGATCTGAACATAAAGTGTCCAGCGTGGAAACTCATTACTTTCGATGCTTTCGTGCAGATCGCGATGCGAGCTCTCACGGTCCTTGCCGGCGAGCGCCTCGGCTTCGGCGTCGGTCAGATTCTCGATGCCCTGCTGGGTACGAAAATGGAACTTCACCCAGTGCCGCTGGTTATTCCCATTGATGAAACTGAAAGTGTGACTGCCGAATCCGTGCATATGACGGAATGACTTCGGCAAGCCTCGGTCACTCATAACAATCGTCACCTGATGAAGCGCTTCGGGCAGCCCCGTCCAGAAATCCCAGTTGCTTTCCGCGCTACGCAATCCTGTCCGTGGGTCGCGTTTGATCGCGTGATTCAGGTCAGGGAAATTGAGCGGGTCACGAAGAAAGAAAACCGGCGTATTGTTGCCGACCAGATCCCAGTTGCCCTCCTCCGTATAGAACTTCAGTGCGAACCCCCGGATGTCACGTTCCGCATCAGCAGCGCCGCGCTCACCGGCGACCGTCGAGAAGCGCGCGAACATCGGCGTCGTCTTGCCGATCTCTGAAAAAATCTTCGCGCGCGTATAGCGCGTAATGTCGTGCGTCAATGTGAAAGTGCCGAACGCTCCTGATCCCTTTGCGTGCATACGTCGCTCGGGAATAACCTCGCGATCGAAGTGCGCCAGCTTCTCGAGAAACCAGACGTCCTGCAACAGCGCGAGGCCCCGCGGACCGGTAGTCTGGATATTGTTGTTGTCGACTACCGGAGCACCGAAAGCCGTCGTGAGTTTCTTCATAGATCGTCCTGACTGAAAATGATAAGGACGCCAAGTGGCGCCCGCCAGATAAAGCGCAACGAATTATTCGAACGCACGTGCGTGAATCATCGCGTCAACGTTGACTGGCAACCAATGCCCGCGACTGCGCGGGCGGTACACAGCATCCCCCCGGCGGATCGCGACGCCACTTACAGCGCAAACACCAGACTGTCGAGCGATACAGCGCATCCAGACCTGATCGCCGTAGTGACACGCCGTGCAACGCCAACTGAGCGTCACCGTCACGCTGGAAAGACGCTCTATCAGGGTAACGACTGGCGCAGATCGCGCAGAATCGCCGGACTGTCTTGCGGTACGTGAGCGCTGGGCCCCCTCTAAATTTTCTTGTCCCGGCCCTGCGACGCCGGAAGACAGAATCCTCAGGAGTTGCAGCGTCTGACTCCATGCATCCCGCGTCCATCCGCTAGTGACAGGTATCGCACATCCATTCGCGTGCCTGCGCGAGGCGGAAGACAAAGTTTCCGATGCATTCATCGATCACCTCAGTGTGAGTTCGGTCGGTTGGAGCGCATCAGTACCGTGTTACCGACGCAATCTCGTTGTATTCGACCCACTTCGCAGAACTCGGGCCTCTGCGCAGGAGCCACTAATCGATCGTAGTCCCACGAATGAATTAAGGCGCGTGAAATGTCGTGAAATGACGCAAACCGTGAATCTGATCGATCACCCGCCGGATCTGTGTTGCATTCGATTCGCGCCGCTTATCGAAATGCCCAGCATTTCCAATTGGCTCCGCGCGTCCCACTCGGAGATGATTCGAGCATCCGCCTGGGTCTTTTCGGTCCTACCTGCACGAGCATGTGGAACGCCGCCCAGTTCGTCCCGTCTCTTCGCCAGCGAGCCATCATGGAACCTCTATCGAACTTCTTACCAGACGCGCACCGCAACGGCATGCGTTCGTCGGGTCGCCGTGGTATCTCGTGGATGAACTATGCAGGAGCCGGCGCTCTGGTTGCGGTCGGTTATATGGATCCAGGCAATTGGGCAACCGCGCTTGCCGGGGGAGCTCGATATGGATATCGGCTGCTCAGTGTGGTCGCATTGGCGAGCCTGATGGCAATGCTTCTTCAATGGATTGCCGCACGCGTGGGCGTGGTCACGGGGCGCGACCTCGCGCAACTGTGCCGCGAGCGTTTTTCGCGGCGCACCACACTGGCGCTGTGGATTGCAAGCGAGGTTGCAATCGTCGCCTGCGATGTCGCTGAGGTCGTAGGTAGCGCGGTGGCATTGCAACTGCTGCTTCACGTCCCACTATGGGTCGGTGTCTTGCTGTCGGCGCTCGGCACACTTGGGATGCTCGTGCTCCACGGGCGCTCCCGCTCGCTCGAAGCGACGATCACTCTGTTGCTATTGTTCATCGCCATATGCTTTGTTGCACAACTCGCCCTGGCCGGACCGGACTGGAGCGAAGCCGCCCACGGCCTTGTGCCTTCGAGCGGATTGGTGCGAGATGCAGGCATCGTCTGGCTTGCCGTCGGCATCGTCGGGGCGACGGTGATGCCGCACAATCTTTATCTGCACTCGGCGCTCGTAAAAAACCACGGTCTGGAAGACGCAAAAAGCACATTCGCAATTGCACGCGGCAAAACTACCGCGCTGCTCACGCCACTGCAGACGGCCGAGACACGACGCAAACTGACCGCGACTCTCCGCGCTGTATCCATCGACACGCTCGGGTCGCTGTCGTTTGCTTTCGCAATCAATGCGTCGCTTCTCATCGTTGCCGCTGCCGTCTTCCACGCCAGCGGACACACGGACGTCAGTGATCTCAGCGAAGCACACCGGTTACTGGCGCCACTGGTTGGCTCCCATTGGGCAAGCCTGCTGTTCGCCTCCGCCCTGCTTGCGTGTGGGCTTAACTCGACGGTAACCGGCACACTCGCGGGACAGGCCATCATGGAGGGTTTTCTGCAACTGCGTCTGGCCGCCCCGCAACGGGCGCTAGTGACGCGCGCTCTGGCAATCGGACCCGCTCTCGCAGCAGTGCTTATCTGGGGCGAACACGGCTCGGCCAACCTGCTCATCGCCAGCCAGGTGGTACTGAGTCTCACGTTGCCGCTTGCGGTCGTGCCGTTGATCCGCTTCGCAGCCGATCGTACGTTGTTAGCCGATTGGAGACTTCGCGGTATCACGCTATGGCTTGCGTGGATGGCAGCTGGCATCATCGTGCTGCTGAATATCGTACTTCTCTGGCAAAGTGTTACTGGATGATAGGCACTAGCCCGTGCCGCCCGTCGGTTCACATGCCGCCCGATTCGATGTGATGTTCCGGATATGCAGATGTTGAACCCGGCACCGCCCAAACGACTCAAAACTTCCAGGTAATAGACATGAGCACTGTCCCTCCTGAAACTATCGCCACCCTTGCCCCGCACGGCGTCCTGCGCGCCGCTATCAACCTCGGCAACGCAGTGCTGGCGCAACCGGGCAATAGCACACACGCCGATGCGGCACCGACAGGCATTACGCCCGAGATTGCCTTTCGTCTTGGCGAAGAATTGGGCGTGCCGGTCCGCCTGGTGCCGTTCAATGCTGCCGGTCTCGTCGCCGAGTCCGCTGCCAACGACGTGTGGGACGTTGCATTCCTTGGAATCGATCCGCAGCGTGCAGCACACATCGCATTCACCGCGCCGTATCTACTGATCGAAGGAACATATGCCGTGCGAAAAGAAACGCCTTTCGTGAGTGTCGCAGATGTCGATCAGCCGGGTATGCGCATCGCCGCAGCGCGCAAATCTGCCTACGATCTCTTTCTCAAACGTACGCTCAGACACGCCGAACTGGTCTACACAGATACTTCTCAGGCCGTTGTCGACTTGATGCTTAAAGAGGATCTGGATGCGGCAGCAGGTATTCGCCAGCCTTTGATCGCGGCCGTGGCACTCCACGAGGACATACAGGTGTTGGCTGACCAGTTTATGTCTATCGAGCAGGCGATGGGCATGCCGCTCACCCGCCTCGGGGCAGGCCACCGTTTCCTCTGCGATTTCGTGGAGCGGGCGAAGTTCTCTGGATTTGTCGAGACGACGCTGCAAAAGTACGGTGCGAGGGGAGCGACTGTCGCGGCGAGCGCCGAATAGTCCAGCGGCTTGGTTAGGCCCGCGAACGCATTTCGTCGATCCAGCCAGGCACCGCGCCAAACAGATCGCCCACCAGACCATAGTCGGCGACGCTGAAAATCGGCGCTTCCGGGTCCTTGTTGATCGCGACGATCACCTTCGAGTCCTTCATGCCGGCCAGATGCTGGATCGCGCCTGAGATACCGACTGCCACATACAGTTGCGGCGCGACGATCTTGCCCGTCTGGCCGACCTGATAGTCGTTCGGCACGAAGCCCGCATCGACCGCCGCACGCGATGCGCCCAGCGCCGCGTTCAGCTTGTCGGCCAGTGGCTCGAGCACCTTCATGTAGTTCTCGCCATTGCCCAGACCACGGCCACCCGACACGATGATCTTCGCGCTCGTCAGTTCCGGACGATCGAGCTTCGTCACTTCGCGGCTCACGAACTGCGCGAGGCCTGCGTCGGCTGCCGCTTCAATCTTCTCGACCGCTGCGCTGCCGCCTTCGGCCGCGACGGCATCAAAACCGGTCGAGCGCACGGTGATGACCTTGATCGGGTCAGCCGATTGCACGATCGCGATTGCGTTGCCCGCGTAGATCGGACGCTCGAACGTGTCGGCGCTATCCACTGCGGTGATGTCGCTGATCTGCGCGACGTCGAGCTTCGCGGCGATACGCGGCGCGATGTTCTTGCCGTAGGCGGTAGCCGGCGCGAGGATGTGCGTGTAGTGCTTCGCCGCATCTTGCACAAGCGTCAGGACCGTTGCTTCGACGTTTTCCGCGAGGCCTTCGGCCAGTTGCGGCGCATCGGCGAGCAGCACCGTGCTGACACCAGCGATCTTCGCTGCCGCATCGGCCGCGCCCTGCGCGTTATGCCCCGCGACCAGCACGTGAATATCACCGCCGATCTTCTGTGCCGCTGCGATCGTGTTCAGCGTCGCGGCCTTGATCGACGCATTGTCGTGTTCTGCAATTACCAGGTTCGTCATTTCTTGGGTCTCCTCACAGCACCTTCGCTTCGGTCTTCAGCTTCTCGACCAGCGTCTTCACGTCCGGCACCTTCACACCGGCGGAGCGCCTGGGCGGCTCGGCGACTTTCAGCGTCTTCAGACGCGGCGTGACATCGACGCCGAGGTCTTCGGGCTTGACCGTTTCCAGCGGCTTTTTCTTCGCCTTCATGATGTTCGGCAGCGTTACGTAGCGCGGCTCGTTCAGGCGCAGATCGGTCGTGACCACGGCCGGCAGCGTCAGCGACAGTGTTTCCGCGCCGCCGTCCACTTCACGCGACACCGTCGCCTTGCCGTCCGCCACGACAAGCTTCGACGCGAACGTCGCCTGCGGCAGATTCGCGAGCGCGGCGAGCATCTGGCCGGTCTGGTTGGAGTCGTCGTCGATGGCCTGTTTGCCGAGGATCACCAGTTGCGGCTGCTCCTTGTCGACGAGCGCCTTGAGCAGCTTCGCGACTGCGAGCGGCTGCAGGTCTTCGTTCGATTCGATCAGGATCGCGCGATCCGCGCCGATGGCGAGCGCTGTGCGCAGCGTTTCCTGCGACTGCGCAACACCGGCCGACACGGCGATCACTTCGGTCGCGACGCCCGCTTCCTTCAGACGCACGGCTTCTTCAACGGCGATTTCGTCGAACGGGTTCATCGACATTTTCACGTTCGCGATATCGACGCCCGTACCGTCCGATTTCACGCGGACCTTCACGTTGCAATCGACCACTCTTTTGACTGGCACCAAAATTTTCATCGTTCCGTCCTTACCCTTCCATCTCGTCTTCACAGGTAATACTTATGCGCTAGTTCCCGGTGATTCTCACGGAGTTCAGCGCCCGCGCCCTGCGCGATCATATGACCGTCGCGCAGCACATAAAAGCGATCGCTGACACGCGCGGCCATCGCGATGTTCTGTTCGACCAGCAGCATCGTCGTACCGCGCGCCTTCAATTCGAGCATGATCTTGCTGATCTCACCGACAAACAGCGGCGACAGTCCCGCGAGCGGTTCATCGAGCAGCAGGATGCGCGGCCGCGATAGCAGCGCCCGGCCGATGGCGACCATCTGCTGCTCGCCACCCGACATCGTTTTCGCTTTCTGACCAACCCGCTCTCGCAGACGGGGAAAGAAATCGAACACCTGCTCCATCTCGGCGTCGTCGATCCGCGAGCGCGTGACGGCACCCATCCGTAGATTTTCGAGAACCGTCATCTCGGGAAACAGTTCGCGCTGCCCCGAAGCCTGCACCACGCCAGCCGCAAACACCTTATGTGAAGAGCTGCCGCGCAACTCCGTTCCTCCGACCTTGACCGAGCCGCTCCACGGCCGCACGAAGCCACACACAGCGTTGAGCAGGGTGGTCTTGCCGCTGCCGTTCGCCCCCAGCACGGTGACCACTTCGCCTGGCTCGAGTCGAAGATCGATGCCATGCAGTACCGGAAGTTTCGCGTAGCCGGCCGTCAGTCCCGAGATATGCAGCGATGTCGTATCAACCAAGATAGGCCTCCAGTACGGATTCGTTCGAACGGATCTGCTCGGGCGTGCCGGTCGCAAGCAACTGACCATAGTTCAGCACCGCGACCTTGTCCGAAGCCTGCATAACCAGGTTCATGTTGTGTTCGATCATCAGCACGGTGACGCCACGCGACGTGACCTGCCGCAACACCTCAGCGAGCCGGTCGCAGTCGGCCACCGAAAGTCCCACCGCGGGCTCGTCGAGCATGATCAGTTCGGCTCGTGCAGCGAGTGCCCGTGTAATGTCGACCTGTCGTTGCAAGCCGAACGGGAGTTCCGAGACGAGGCGGTCTGCGTGGGATGCAAGCTGCATGTCGTCCAGGAGTAGCATTGCCCGATCCACCGCTTCGCGTTCGGCCCGGCGTGCAGACGGGAAGCCGAGCAGCGTGCCAAGGAACCCGGTGCCCAGCGTGCCCTGCATGCCGCACAGCACGTTCTCGAGTACGGTCATATCGCCGAACAGGCCGCCACCCTGGAATGTGCGGCGCACACCGGCTTTGGCAATTGCATGCGTCTTTCTGCCCGCGAGTTCAATACCGTTAAACTTGACGCTCCCCTCACTTGGCGTGACAAACCCCGTGATCGCGTTAAACAGCGTTGTCTTGCCAGCACCGTTCGGTCCGATCATCGAGCAAACGGTCGCGGCCTCGATATCGAGCGACACATCAGATACTGCGACTAGCCCGGCGAAGCGCACCGTGACGTTATTCACTGAAAGTGCAGTCGTCATCAGCGGTCTCCCGATGAAACGAACAGACGTTCCTTGCAGAACGGAAGCCGTGCCGAAAGCACACCGCCGAGACCTCGCGGTGACACGCGCAGCACCACGATCAGCAGCAGGCTGAAGATGATTTCCTCGTAGCCCGCGAAGTTGCGCAGGAATTCCGGCGCGCCAGTAAGCAGCACGGCACCGAGCACCGAACCCCACAGGCTCCCGAGGCCACCAATCATCACCATCGAATATTCGATCAACATCTCGCCGAGGCCGAAATTTTCCGGTGCAATGCGCGACGTCAACATGGCGAACAGGCCGCCCGCGACACCCACCACACACCCGCTCAGAGCGAACGCCAGAATCGTTGCTTGCGCTGGCGCCACGCCGACGGACATAGCGGCGAGGCGGTTGTTGCGAATCGCGACCAGCGCGCGCCCGAAGCGCGATCCAAGGATGTTCCGTACCAGCCACAGCATCACTGCCACCGTAACAATGAACGCGAAGTACAGCCGCGTCTGCGAGTCGACTGCCATGCCGAACAGTTCCGGCGTCGGGACGAGAAGGCCGGTTGAACCCTGGGTCACCGTATCCGCGTGGATATAAGCCCAGCGCAGCATTTCGCCAAACGCTAACGTCACGATCGCAAGGTAGTAGCCGGACAGACGTAACGCGGGCAGCGAAACGAGCAGCCCGGCAAGCGTGCCGGCCAATGCGCTGCCCAACACGACAAGCACGAACGAATGCGTCAGATGCGTGGCGACGAGTCCCGCGGTATAGGCGCCCACGCCGTAGAAGGCGGTGTTGCAGAACGCTAGCTGGCCCAGATAACCAAGCACCAGATTGAAGCCGACGGTCACCAGCACATACACAAGGATCAGATTGACTACGTACTGGATATAGTCGTTCGTTACGACCGGCACTGCGGCGAGCAAGGCAACCAGCAGGATCAGCGGCACCGCGAGCAATCTGCGGCTATACCGCGTGCCACGCACCGCGTGACGGGAGGCGAGATCAGACACGGGCAAACTCCCTTCTGCCCAGCAAGCCAGACGGCTTGACGGTCAGCACGAAGATAATCACGAGATATGCGCAGATATCGATCATCCCGGTCGACACATAGCCGCCCGATAGCTGTTCGAGTATGCCGAGCAGGAAACCGCCGAGCACCGCACCGCCGACCGTGCCGAAGCCGCCCAGCGCCATCGCCGCGAACGCCTTGATCAGGACCCCCGCGCCCATGTCCGGGTACAGCAGCGTGATCGGCGCGATCAGGATGCCGCTCGCCGCCGCCATCATGCCGGTGACACCCCAGATCATCCGATTGAAGCCAACCACGTCGACTCCGACCATTGCCGCCCCACGACCGTTTTGCGAGACCGCCTGCGCGAGCCGGCCAGGTTTCGAGCGATAAAAGAACAGCAGGAACGCACCGACGATCACGAGCGCGGCGAGCGTGATCACGATGTCCTGGGTGGTCCACACAATGTCCCCCAAAGTCACGGGCGGATACGAAAACACTGCCGGCATCGATATCACGTCGCGGCCCCAGAATATCCGCGCAATGCCGCGCAGCATGAACGACACGGCAACCGTCATCATCACCACCGAAGTGTGCGGCGCGCGCGCCATCGGCTCGATAAACAGGATATTGATGCCGACCGACATCACGCCGAGCGCGACGAGTGAACAGAGCGCTGCTAGCGCGTAATTTCCGTTGAACAGTTGCATGAACACGTACAGCGAAAACGCGCCAGCCATCAGCATGTCGCCCTGCGCAAAATTGACGACAGTCGTGCATCGAAACAGCAGAGTCATACCTAATGCGACAAGCGCGTACACACCGCCCTGCGATATGCCGCTGAGAAAGAGCTGGATCAGCATCATGAGCCCCTGGTTACTTCTGAAGCGTCTGGACGACCGTCGCCTTGCCGTTCACGTAGGTCAGCATGCTGCCAGTCTTCAGTCCCGCGTGATCGGTAGCCGTGAAGGTCAGCGGCGCAGCCATCACGCCGGTGTCGAAACTGTGAAGATTGTTCATCGCCGCGATGAATCGCCCGCGCGTCAGGTCGCGACCAGAATCTTTAAGCGCCTGCACGACGGCCGCCGCGCCACCCATACCCAGAAACGTGAAAGTCTCGGGCTGCCCCCCGCTGCCGTAGCGATTGACGAGCTTCAGCCATGGCTGCATCCGCGCATCGTCGAGCGGTGCGACAAGCGGATAGAACACGTAAAGGTTGTCGGCCGCATGCGGATTGCCCGCACGCTGACGCGTGTCGTCAAGCGAGACGCCCTGGCTTCCGAGTACCGGAACCTGGAGGCCGTACTTGTAGGCATCACGCATGAAGATCGCGAGTTCGGCTGGATAAAGCATCGCCAATACCACCTGCGCGCCGGACGTTTTGACCTTCAGCACTTGCGGCGTCGCATCGCTGGTGCCGCGCTCCATCGACAGGTCCGCTACCGGTTGCAGATTGAACTTCTGCATCAACTCCGCAACGGCAGGATCGCGGTTCGATTTGCCCCAGTCGTCCGAATGGCTGATGATCGCAACTTTGGTCGTGCCCGCCCGCGACATCGCGAAATCGGCCATGCGACGTCCAACGGCATCGGTAGTTGCGACGGGTTGGAAGATGTTCGCGGCAAACGGCATGGAGATCATCACACTGGCCGCCCCGAGATCCATGAACGGCACGCCGCTTTTGATCAGTTCGGGCCTCGCCGCGAGTACAACCCCACTGCAGACGCCACCATGAATCATGAACACCTGATCCTGCGAAACCAGTTTGCGAACTGCCGCAATGCCTTTCGACGGATCGCAGGACTCATCTTCCCTTACGATCTCGATCTTGCGACCGTTGACACCGCCCGCGTCGTTTGCCTGCTTGTAGACGGCCTCGGCGCCATACACCGACTTGCCGTACAGCGACGCCGCACCGGTCATCTCGCCGAATAGGCCGATTTTAATCGTGTCGTTGGTCACGCCTGTTTCTGCGTACGCCGGTATCGAAACGATCGATACGGTGGACACGAAAGCGACGGCAACACCAATCCACCGCACGAATGTGCGTGCTTTCATGATCGTCTCCTAGATTTTTGTATGAAGTTGGGTGCTGTGACGGGCTGCCTTCGTCAGCGTTTGCGGCTGCGTTGCGCCAAAGCGGCAGCGCGCTCGCCGGCGGTCTTGCCGAACACCGCGCCGCGCATCACCGACGTCGCACCGGTATAGACCTGGTAGTACAGACCCGCAGCCTCGCCTGCGGCATACAGACCCTCGATCGGACGTCCATCGCAATCGACGACCTCCGCGTGACGATTGGTCTTGACACCGCCGTAGGTGAAACAGATGCCAGAAATGATCGGGTATGCGGCGAACGGCCCTTTTTCGATCCGGCGCGACCAGTTGGATTTTTTGGGGAACAGACCATGTGACGCGAGTCCATCGACCTCCAGCGCCTTGAACTCGCCCTCCCCACACGCGTCGTTGTATGCGGCAACCGTCGCTGAAAGTCGCTCCGGCGCGAGCCCGAGCTTGCCGGCCAATGCGTCGACCGTATCGGCCGTGATCGCCGGTTGATCGGTCCTGATGCTTCGCTTCCAGTTCGGCACGTCGTCAATGGAGGCGTCGTAAATGACATACGCGATCCCGCCCGGCTGATCAGCAATCGCCCGTGAGATATGGTCGTAGTGAATATCCACTGGACCAGGCGCTTCATCTACGAAACGGTTGCAGTCTCGGTTTACGAGAATGCCATAAGGGAAATTCATCACCAGCGCTTCGGGCTGCGCAGAGCGCGGGTCGAGGGGCTCCGCATGATACGCACTGAAGTCGCCTGCCGGCGCTGCGCCCGCGTCGAGCGCCATGCGGATACCCTCGCCGCGATTCTGATATCCGCCCCGCGCCACAGGACGCAGGTAGCGGGCCGCACCGCCGATATACTGAGCCAGCATTTCCGGGTTTCCCTCGAAGCCACCGGAGCCAAGGACGAGCGCTGCGCTGTTAAAAGCGATGCGTCCCTTCGCGCTGGAACAGGCGAGCAGAAACCGGTCGTCAAGAGTACGAGACAGCGACTTTGCGGTGGTCTCGTAGAAAATCTGGACGTCGAGCTTCAACGCGTGGTCCCGCAATGCCTCGATCAACGCGAGACCGCCGCCAACAGGCATCAGCCGCGGCGCAGCGGCCGTGATGAAATAAGTCGGCAGCGTGTCAAAACGCACTCCGAAGGTCTTGAGCCATTTGACCGTCTCAGCTGCGCGTCCTGCCAACTCGGAGATCAGTTCCGGATCAGGCATCCCGTGCGCCTTCACGAACGGCGGCCAGAACTGATAGGGTTGCGCAACCTGCTCGATGATGTACGGGTCCAGATGGTCGCCCGCGTTTTCGGCAAGCCGTTCCTCAAAGTCGGCGCTGACCTCGTCTTCCGATGACATCCGGAAATACGCCTCCGTCCAGCGGGTGTTGCCACCAAACTCCTCCTCCGGCGCGCGCTCGAGTACCGCGACGCGTGCCCCCGCGCTGGCCGCTGCGACGGCGGCAGACAGTCCTGCAATACCGGCGCCGACCACGGTCACGTCGAACAACTGTTGGTGCGAATCGGACATGATGTCCCCTATCCTCTTATCGGTTTAACTCCTCGTCCCGCCGCCAACGGGCAGCGGGACGACATACTTTACCCGTTACGGCCTCAGTACTTGCGGATGAACGGATCCGGCATATCGAGATCGGTTGAGATCCACACGCTCTTCGTTTCCAGATATTCCTTCACCGCGTCGATGCCCCCTTCACGGCCGATGCCGCTGTCCTTGAAGCCGCCAAACGGCGTCGTATAGCTCGTCGACCGATAGTTGTTTATCCACACCGTACCGGCGCGAAGTTTTTCGCTCATCAGCATGGCGCGCTTCAGGCTTTGCGTCCAGACGCCGGCCGCAAGGCCAAAGCGGATATCGTTGCCAATTCGCAGCGCATCTTCTTCGTCCTTGAACTTCATAACCGCGAGCACGGGACCGAACACTTCCTCCTGGGCAATGCGCATGGAGTTATCCACGTCGACGAAAATCGTCGGCTCGACAATTTGCCCGCAACCGTATTCTGGTCCCTGTGGCGCGCGCCCTCCAGCGATGCAGCGCGCACCTTCTTCCTTGGCGATGTTGATGTAACGCATCACCTTTTCGAACTGTGGACGCGTGGCAACTGGACCGACCTGGATACCTGGTTTGGACGGATCGCCGACCTTCGCGTTGCGCGTGATCGTCAACAGTCGCTCGACAAACTCATCGTGGATGCTCTCCTGAAGCAACAGACGGGAACCGGCCATGCAAGTTTGGCCGCCGGCGGAGAAGATGCCGGTGATCACACCGTTAGCTGCTTTCGCGAGATCGGCGTCGCCGAAGACAATATTCGGTGATTTGCCGCCCAGCTCCAGCGACACCCGCTTGAAGTGCTTGGCGCCGAGTTCGTTGACCTTGCGGCCGCCCTCGTCGCCGCCGGTAAAGGCAATGCGCGGCACCAGCGGATGCGTGACCAGCGGTTCGCCCGCTTCCTGGCCGAACCCGGTGATCACATTGAACACGCCTGGGGGAAACCCCGCATCGACGAACAGGCGGGCGAGTTCGAGGAGCGATACCGACGTAAATTCCGAAGGCTTGGCAACAACGGTGTTCCCCGCCGCTAGCGCCGGCGCGAGCTTCCATGCCGTCAGTAGCAGCGATGAGTTCCACGGCGTGATGGTGCCGACCACACCGATCGGCTCGTAGCGCGTGTAGTTAAACACCTTGGGCTTGTCCATCGGGATAACCGCGCTCTGGATCTTGTCCGCGAGACCGCCATAGTAGTAGAAGTACTTTGCGACGTACCGCACCTGCCCCGCCACCTCGCTTTGCAGCTTGCCGTTGTCACGGCTTTCGACTTCGGTTAGACGTTGCGCGTTTGCATCGATCAATGCGCCTAAGCGATGCAGCAGCATGCCCCGGTCGCTCGCCGACATGCTTCCCCACGGACCGCGCATCGCTGCGTCGGCCGCACGCACCGCCGCGTCGACATCTTCGGCATTCGCCTGCGGAATCAGCGCCCACGGTTCGCCCGAAAACGGATCGAGGCTCTCGAACCATTTGCCCGAACGCGGTTCGACAAATTCGTTGTTGATGAACAGCCCGTATTTCTCGCTCATTTCACGTCCTTTCGCTTTTGAAGTCCTCAGCCAGGCAAATCGCGCATCTCAGCTTTGCGCCTTTTCCGTGGCTTCAGTGGTTGCTCTGGTGACGTCATCCTGACAACCCGATGGATCATCCTCAAACGAAAAATCGTCACAATTTAGTGACTGTTTCTCAAGTACCGTTGGCGGTCCAAACGCTGCAAGCCTTGCGGCACGGATGTTTGACGGCACCTGCAACACTGTCATGGGACGGTCTCGGACGAATGAGTTTCCGCATTGGCACCAGGGTTTATGCCGATCGATGAGCGGAATGCAGTCGTTGCTCTCAGGCGCTGTGTTGTGCATTCCATACGTGTAAAGTAACGCCTGTCGTCAGCCGATCGATGGAAAATAGTTGGAGGTGGAGACAGGAATGCGCAGGAAGATACCGACCTTGGGCGCACTGATCGCGTTTGAAGCGGCCGCGCGGCATGAGAGCTTTTCGCGCGCGGCGTCCGAACTTGCTCTGACGGAGGGCGCAATTAGCCGCCAGATATCGCAGCTGGAAGACTATCTCGGCTTGCCGCTGTTCAATCGCGTGAAAAAGCGCCTTACGCTAACGGCGACAGGACGTACCTATGCGACGAAAGTACGTGAAGATCTAAGCCGGATAGAGCGCAATACGATAGCGGCGATGATCCCGCAGGATGTCAACAAAGTCGTTGAGCTTGCGGTGATGCCGACGTTCAGCGCGAAGTGGCTAATTCCGCGCCTCGGCGAATTTCAACAGATCCATCCCGACATCACCGTCAATCTCAACGAAAGACCACATCCTTTCCTGTTCGGCGATTCGCACCTCGATGCAGCGGTTCACTTCGAACATCCCTCCTGGGCAGGCACCGTGCAGGTTCACCTGTTCGAAGAGGAGCTGGTGCCGGTGTGCGCACCAACGCTCAAGAATATCGAGCAATGCGAGAAAGCCGTAGATCTCGCCAGCTTCACACTGCTCCATAAGACCTCTCGCGAAGAGGCGTGGCCTCGCTGGTTCGAGGCTGCGAATGCGAGACGTGATTTCGATTTTCTGCGCGGACCCCGCTATGACCTGTTCTCGATGCTGATTGCTGGAGCGTTGAGTGGAGTCGGTGTGGCGCTAGTACCGCGCTTATATGTCCAACAGGAGATCGCAGACGGGCGGTTGATCATTCCCGTCGACAAGTCGATCCGAGGACTGAAACGCTACTGCCTCGTCTACCCGGAGCACAAGGAAATGTCGCCTTCGTTGCGATTGTTGGCCGACTATCTGCTCGAATGCGCGGCGCAAGCACGCGACGCGCCGTGCGCGATGTCGGTTGACACAGAAAGCGAAAATGTATCAGGGAAATGAAAAAATAGCTGCCGCAAATAGTGAACAAATCCGGCTGCGGCTGAAGACAAACGCCCGAAACACCAGGGTGTTGTCTTCGGCGGGCGCGCGGAGCGCCGCTGTGCGTCGGTGACGACGCCGGTGTTGTCTCGATCGTCGAGCGGCTGTCGACCCACATCGGCCCTCCAGCTTTCCCAAAAGCGGTCACTCGTAAGCGAAAATCGACGATGCCGCCCTGAGCCATGCCGCTGCTGTACGTCGCTACCGCACAAGCTTATTCCGAACTTCAAGCGCGTTCACAGCACGCTTCGGACGCTCGTTCAGTTCACCGTGACAACAATCTTCCCAACTTGCTCATTCGATTCAAGGAAGCGCGTTGCATCCTGGATTCGATCGAAGTCGAATGTCCGAGAGATCAAAGGCGAAAGAGCGCCGGATTCGAGACCCTCGTTGATAAACGCCTTGGCGCGTTCCAGCAGTTCGTCGTTGCTCGTGACCTCGATGTAAAGATAGCCCTTGAAGGTCAGACACTTGCCGAGCAAAGCGAACTGCGGAAACACCCCCTCGTCGGTGCTCAACGCGCCGTACTCGAGGAGGATGCCACCGAACGACATACACTCCGCAAGTTGAGCGATTGCTGGGCCGCCGATTGGATCGAACACGACGCGCGCTCCCTTGCCATCCGTGATTTCCTTCACTCGGGCCGCCAGGTCCTCCTCGATCGTGGCGATCACGTGGTGAGCCCCGGCATCCTGAAGCGGCTGCGCCTTCGCGCTGGTGCGGGTCGTTGCAATAACGGTTGCACCGACGCTCCGTGCGATCTGGATTGCAGCGATGCCAACGCTGCTCGATGCCGCCGACACGATCACGAAATCGTCGGCGCCCAGTTTCCCTTGCACAACCAGCGCACCCCACGCCGTAACGTACTGCATCCACGATGCAGCGGCCTGTTCGAAGCTTAGCCGCGCAGGATGTTTCACAACATACTTGGCCGGAATGTTGATCACTTCCCCGTAAGTTGGCCAACGCGACATGTCCAGGGTCGGAATGACGCTCACGGCATCGTTTTCGGAAAAATTAGTAACGTTTGCACCCAGCGTCTTCACGGTGCCCGCGGCCTCGTAGCCGAGCTGGGACGGAAATGCTGCTTCTTGAAGATATCGGCCGGTGCGAAACATGACCTCGGCACGGTTGAGCCCAATGGCCTTGACGGTAATTTGAACTTCGTCTACAGCGGGTGCGGGAACGTCCACGTCTTCAATGCGCAGGACGTTCGCATCGCCATATTCATGGAAACGGACAACTCGGGTCATAAAAAAACTCCTTTTGGGGTGAACTCAGCCTGGATCGCTGAGCATTCACTCCATTGTTTTGCCACGCGCCCGGAACCGCAATACTTCAATTTTTTATATATACTACCCAAAAGGGTAGTGTGACCAGACTGCCAAACGCTGCTGGGTTTGAAGGATTCTATGCCGAAGCGTCGCAAATACGACGAAGCGCCACCGTGCGCAATAGTTGCCACACTCAACCTGATCAATGGACGTTGGAAGGGTGTGGTCCTTTACTATCTGCTAACGAAAGGCACCATGAGGTTCAATGAGTTACAAAGGCACTTGCCCGGCTGCACACCCCGCTTACTTGTGAAGCAACTGCGTGAGCTCGAAGAAGATGCCTTCATCACGCGCACCGTCTATCCTGTCGTGCCTCCCAAGGTCGAATACGCATTGACGGATGAGGGACGCACGATCGGACCCATACTCTTGCAACTCAACGACTGGGGAGTGGGTTGGCTTGAACGGCGCGGTTTGCGACAGAAGACTGTCAAAGCGGCTTGAACCGAACAGAGCTCGTCCAATGCGCCCTCTACGCCCCATACGAGCTGGAGCGCGCACCCGATTGCTCACGAATCAGCCGTCAGCAATGAGCGGCCGGTTTTGGGCGAACTCGGTCCGCGCGTTCGAGCGACCATACGAGTTCGTTCGCGACTTTTTCTTTCATTGCACGATCTGCGCGCCCTTCCACTTTTCACAACACACGGACGTCGCGAACCAGACAAAAGGATTGAAAGGGCCGGGCGAGGTCAGATCGCAATTTTTCACGAACTGTGGCAGCGGACACGAGAGCTGAGCGCCGGCGACGGGCTCACGCTTGCGCACTGCTAGGCCTTCCCGGTTCGATGAGTGATTCGATCTGGAGCGGGTATGAACTGCATCGCGTCCGCCACCACTGCCTCAAGCATGGCACGCGTAGCGCCGTCGCGTGCCTGAACGTGCAGACCTTGCAGCACAGTCATTACGAAGCGTGCGAGCCGCTCGGCGTCCGTGCCCAATGGCAAATCGTGGCCCTTGACCCCGCGCTCGATGCGCCGTCGAACGCCCGCCTGCGCGTCGATCCGGCGTTGCCGCAAATCCTCCTCAACGATACTTGACCCCGCGGCACAATTCGCCGCTGCACCAGTCAGAAAGCAGCCGCGTGGATGTCCACTCGACGTATAGATCCTCACGGCCTCGAGCAGCATTCGCTCAAGCGCTTCCCGCAAGGTGATTGACTCGTAGAGAAATCGATAGATCCTCGCCGAGTACTGTTGGGTCCAGTAATCCGCAGCTGCGCGGAATAACGTTTCCTTGTTGCCAAACGCCGCATACACGCTAGGCGCAGTCAGGCCAGTTGCATTCAGCACGTCGGCCATCGACGTTGCTTCATAACCGTGCTGCCAGAACAGGTTGGTGACCGCCTGCAGTACAGCATCCTGATCGAAGCGACGACGAGCCGGACGGCTTGGTTTAATCTTATCCATAGCGATCATTATACGATGTAGATCATGTCAAGAGGGTCCGAGGTCGCGTGGGGCGTAGCGGAATATCGTTCTTTAAAGCAACAATGAGCAGCATACCATTAGTTTTTCTCTGCGGATCGATAAGAAACACGAATCGTCAGCTTTGATTGTTTTTCTATAATGATCGTTATAGTTAATTCAAACCGGTCACCGGGGACATTGAACTGGCTATCCGATCAACGAACATCACCAACGCTATGACGACTACCGAACTTTCAATCAAGCGCCGCTCCTTTCTCAAGGCAGGCGCCGCCGCGGGTGCCGCAGCGCTTGCTAGCGCACTCACCGCTTCAACCCCGGCGCGCGCCGCGGTGCGCGGCATCGAATTACCCGCCGCAACAACCGAGCCGACGCCATTCCAGATTCATGTGCCGCAGGCGCAACTCGACGACCTTCGCAGCCGTCTTGCCAACGTCATCTGGCCGAACAAAGAACCTGTCGACGACTGGTCGCAGGGGGTGCCGCTCGCGAGCATGCGTGAACTGACGGACTATTGGCGCGATCACTACGATTGGCGCCGTGTCGAAAGCCGTCTCAACAGTCTGGGCCAGCATCGAATCGAGATCGACGGTCTCGGCATCCATTTTCTGCACATCCGATCGAAGCACGCGAATGCGCTGCCCCTCCTGATGACCCACGGCTGGCCCGGCTCAATCGTAGAGTTCATGAAAGTCATCGATCCGCTGACCAACCCGACCGCCCATGGCGGGCGTGCCGAGGACGCGTTCCATCTCGTACTGCCGACTCTGCCGGGATACGGGTTCTCGGATAAACCGACCACCACCGGCTGGGACGATGCGCGGGTCGCGCGCACGTGGAATACGCTGATGGTCAAACTGGGTTATCGACGCTACGTCGCTCAAGGAGGAGACTGGGGAGCGTGCGTGACGACCGCGCTGGGCCAGCAACAGCCGAAGGAACTCGCCGGCATCCACCTTAATTGGGCATTCGTATTTCCGAAGCAAATACCCACGAGCGGCCTGCTGCCGGACGAAGAACAGGCAGTCCGCGACGTCGCGCAGTTCCGCGAAAAGGAAGGTAGCTACTACCACCAGCAGGCCACCAAACCGCAAACCATTGGCTATGCGTTATCGGATTCGCCCGTTGGGCTCGCGGCATGGATTTACGAAAAATTTCACTCGTGGACGGACAGCGGTGGCAAGCCGGAACGTGTGCTGACTCGCGACGAGATGCTCGATGACATCACGCTCTATTGGTTGACCGATACCGCTGCCTCTTCTGCGCGGATGTATTGGGAGAATCAGGGGGATCTCTATGCTGCCGGGCAGGTCAATGTGCCCGCTGCGGTAAGCGTGTTTCCGCACGAAATCTTCCGTGCTCCGGAACGCTGGACGCGCGACACGTTCCCACAGCTCGTCTATTTCAACAAGGTCGAGAAAGGCGGCCATTTCGCAGCTTTCGAACAGCCTGAGATATTCGTTCGCGAGTTGCGTGACGGCTTCCGGAAGATGCGTACCTGAGCGCGAAATGCACGATTGCGCGCGTTACGGTGTCAGCGGTGGCCGATCAACGCAACGATCGATTAGCGCCATTTATCAATTGCCGGCGCAGTTCGAATTGGGCGCCGTGACGCGTACTCCGTATATTGCAAAGCAAGGACGCACACTTTCGTTCGCGTCCATCCTTGATAGAGAGTTGAACATGAAATCGCTTATCCTCACGTTGGTCGCAGCGTCCTCATTGATCGCCTCGGCCACCTCGTTTGCCGGCGAGTCTGCACCCCTGACACGCGCGGAAGTTCGCGCTGAACTCGCGGATGCTCGCGCGGACGGTCGTGTCGGTGTGGTCGATCGCTACGATCACATCGGCCCTTCGGTCGTGCAGTCGGAAAGCGCGAGCCGCGAGTCGATCGCCAATAGCGACAAAAAAATCGACCGCAGTGGCTTTGGCGGCGTTCGTTCGCACAATGAAAGTGGAACGGCCGTGCGTCATCCCGCCCCCTTCGAACAAGTCTTCTTCGGCCACTGAGCGGGACGACACAGAGGCGCCGTGGCGACGCCGCGTAGTCCGGCGATCGCCCCGCTTCTTAAGCTGGGTGAATGCAAACGCCGGTCATACCTTCAACATCGCGGGATTGATCGGCAGCTTGCGGATACGCGTGCCGGTGGCAGCCGCCACTGCATTCGCTACGGCCGGGAATAGCGCCGACGTGCCCGCTTCGCCGATGCCGCCGGGCGCCTCGGCACTATCGATGATATGCGTTTCGATCGCCGGAGCCTCGTTAATGCGCATCACCCGATAGTCGTTGAAATTGCCCTGCTCAATGCGGCCGTTGCGGAACGTGATCTCGCCCCAGAGCACTGCCGACGACGCAAAGACGATGCCCCCTTCGATCTGCGCACGAATCGTGTCCGGATTCACGGTATGTCCGCAGTCGACTGCGCAGACAATCCGGCGGATCCGAACTTCTCCTTGCTCGTTCACTTCGACCTCTGCGACTTCAGCGAGATAGGACGCGAATGCAAACTGAACGCTAATGCCCCTGCCAACGCGGACTCCGGGTTTCGCTGCGGGAAGTGGCGTTGTCCAACCGGCTTCGCTTGCGACAGTCTCCAGGACACGTTTTGCACGAGGCTGATGCGCCAGCAGCGCACGGCGGTATTCGAACGGATCCTTGCCGGCAGCGTGCGCAAGCTCGTCCATGAAGCTCTCCACGACGAACACATTGTGCGTGGGGCCGACGCCACGCCACTTGCCAATCGGCATCGGCGTTTCGTAACGAACGTAGTTCACCTTCACGTTCGGAATGTCATATAGCAGATTGATCGCGCCGTTGACTGCGTCGGGATCGACGCCATTCTTGAACGTACTCGGCAGATAGCGTGCCATCACCGCGGCGCCGGTCACTTTGTGAGCCCAGGCTTGCGGTTGCCCACTCGAATCGAGAAGTGCCTCAATGCGGTTCAGGTAGTACGTCCGCGGCAGCCCGTGCTGAATATCCTCTTCCCGCGACCAGACGAATTTGACTGGCCCCTGTACCTGCTTCGCAAAACGAACCGACTGTGTCACGTAGTCCACTTCGAGACGGCGCCCGAACCCGCCGCCAAGGTATTGATTGTGCACGCGGACTTTTTCCAACGACAGACCGGTGACCTCGGCCGCAGTAGCCTGCGCGCGCGCCGGCACCTGGGTACCGCACCACACGTCGCAGCCGTCCGGTGTCACGTGGACCGTGCAATTCATCGGCTCCATCGTTGCATGAGCGAGAAAAGGCAATTCGTAGCGCGCTTCGATGCGATTTCCTTTTCCGTTCAGCGCATGCGCAACATCTCCGACTTGCTGCGCAACGACGCCGTCGTTCGCCGACGCCTCTTCCATCTTCGCGATCAAGGATGCGTTGGAGAACCGTGCGTTGACACCCTCGTCCCATTCGATAACCAATGCTGCCAGCCCCTGCCTGGCCGCCCACATATGGTCGGCGACCACCGCAACCGCGTCGTCGATTTGCACAACCTGCTTCACACCCGCAATCTGCAGGGCTAGCCGTGCGTCTACGCTCTTCAGCCGGCCGCCGACCACCGGACTAGCTGCCACCGTCGCGATGCGCATTCCCGGCACTCTCACGTCGATGCCAAAGCCTGCGCTACCATCTACCTTGGCGCGCGCGTCGAGCCGCTTGACGGGCGTACCGACCAGCTTGAAAGTATGCGGATCCTTCAGCGCAACGTTGTGTGGCAAGGGGAGCTTCGCTGCAAGCACGCTCAGCGGGCCATAGCTCAACGTGCGTCCCGTCGGCACATGCCTGACTGTGCCATTTTCAGCGCGACAGCTGGCTGGGTCTACTTTCCAGTTCATCGCCGCG
Source organism: Paraburkholderia sp. CI2 (assembly GCF_014201055.1). Classification (NCBI taxonomy): domain Bacteria; kingdom Pseudomonadati; phylum Pseudomonadota; class Betaproteobacteria; order Burkholderiales; family Burkholderiaceae; genus Paraburkholderia; species Paraburkholderia sp. CI2. The sequence goes on along the minus strand of NZ_JACHDL010000008.1, from coordinate 182,483 downwards.
GCATTGACAAGCAATACGCGACAAGCGGCACCGGCCTGCCGCATCGGTAACCATTCGCTTCGAGTCGATGCAGATGCTCCGGTAATCTGACTGCCGATCACCGGGTCGCGATACAGAACGTCGTTGGCGGGCGCGTGTTCAAGTGCGATGTTGTCGAGCGCGATCTCCAACTCCTCCGCAATCAGCATGGGGATCGATGTGTAAGAGCCCTGCCCCATCTCCACGCGCGGCATGATGAGCGTGACCTGCCCCGAGGGCGCGATCCGAATGAACGCGTCGGGTGCGAACACATTTGCCTCGTAACTATCCGGGACGATCGGCGCCGCATCGACTGCGGTCGGAAAAGCGATACCGAGCATGAGCCCCCCGCCCGCCGCCGAGAACATCTTCAGGAATTGACGCCGCGATAATGGTGCGCGCGCGGGTGACATGTTAGACATACAGTAAATCCCTCGTCGATTGCGGGCAGTCGCTCAGCTGCCGTTGCCGTTGCCGTTGCCGTTGCCGTTGCCGTTGCCGTTGCCGTTGCCGTTGCCGTTGCCGTTGCCGTTGCCGTTGCCGTTGCCGTCAACGGTAGCGTGCGTTACGTCGAGGATAGGCGCCATGAACGCGCAATTGGGGTGAATTCTTGTGAAATGACGTGAGCGGCGCGGCCAGGCCGCGCCGCCGAGGGAACGTCAGTACATCGGCAGATAGTCCACCGGCACCCAGACATAACCTTTGCCCGCTTTGCGCAGATGGCCGATACCCGGGAACGAGATGTGCGCGGTTCCAACCAAGTAGCCACGCTCAGCCTCCTCGTCGAAAATCCTGCGGCGCGACACGATTGCCTCCTTGGAGTCGTTATCGAAGGCGATGGTGATCGACGGATTGTCGAATTGAACAGCGGGCAGATGGATAATGTCGCCGCAGATCAACATCGTCTGACCGTTGCTGTCCACGCGATAGACCGTATGTCCTTCAGTGTGCCACGGCGCAGGAACGCTACGAATGCCCGGGATCAGCTGAGTTGCGCCTTCGAACGGCTGGAAGTGGCCAGCCTGGATGTAGGGCGTCAACGCCGCGGTTGCCTCCCCAAAGCGGAAGTCGTTGGGCGCCTGCTTAGTGTTTGCTTCATTCAGCCACTCCGCAGCCTCGTGCCGGTCCGCTCGTACGATCGCATTCGGGAAGGTCATTTTTCCGTCGGTCACCAGACCGCCGACGTGATCCGGATGAAAGTGCGTGACGTAGATTTCGTCAATCTGCTCCGGCTGATAACCCGCAGCTTTTCAGGTTCGCCAGCAGATGCCCTGCTCCCGGCCCATACCCTCGATCAAAGGCTCCGAGCCCAGCGTCGATAAGCACCAGCTTCGACCCGGTGTTAATCAGGTAGGCATTGATCGACATGTTGATCGGGTTCGACAGGAACGCACGCTTGAGTCCCTGATTGACTACCGCCGGGGTGGTGTTCGTCATCAGTTTCGCGACCGGCGCAGCGAATGTGCCGTCGGAAATCGTGGTCACCTCAAAGTCACCGAGCATGATCCGGTAGTAGCCTGGCGCCGATGTCTTGACCATCGGCGCTGCCGCATAAGCAGGGGCGGTCATGACGCCAAGCAGTGCACCGGCCACGACTAGAATTAACATCTTCGAAGACCGTAGAACCTTGTGTTTGTTGAGCATTCGTTTTCCCTTGTTTATCGGTCTGATCGCACCGCGCCGGTTGGCGACGTATGCGCAATTCCGCTGCCTCGCGCGTGCGTAAGTCACTTGCGAAGCAACGGAACTTATCGACGATGCCAAGTGGACGATGCCGGCTGGGGAATACTACGAAAGATGCATGCCATGACCTGGACAAGAAAAATCAGGTCGCGAACGAAAACTGATGCTTGCGTGGTCTCAAGCCGCAAAAATCAGCCTTGTTCCGCGTTAGCCGCAGCAACGGCGTGAGGAAGATCGCGCCGCAATTCGGTCCAACGCAGGATTGCATCGAGCGCTGGGCACAGTGCCTGCCCGACTTCAGTGAGGCGGTATTCCACCTTGGGAGGCACTTCGGGATAGACCGTGCGTTGGACGACACCGTCGCTCTCCAGCTCACGCAAATGCTGGCTCAGCATTTTCTGCGACACCCCATCAATTCTGCGCTCCAGTTCTGAAAACCGCAGGACCGACTCACTGAACAGATGAAAGATGATGATCATCTTCCAGCGGCCTTCGAGAACACGCAAGGCATCCTCGACACCAGCAGCTGCCGCCTCTGGTGTCCAATCATCGTACTTACTCGCAGGTAAGTACGCCACTTTCTCGTGCGTACTTGTCATGATGTCACTTAAGGAGCGATCCTTCGCATTCGCAAATCAATGCCACAAGGCCGAAAGGAGTGCACTTGCAAGTTCAACTACCGCCGCTGATCGCGGCCTACTTCGATGCCGTCAACGCCGAAGCAATTGAGGAACAGGTCGCCTGTTTTTCGATCGACGCAAATGTCAACGATGTCGGCGAACACAAGACCATGGCGGGACATGACGCGATCCGCAAATGGCTTACCGACACCGCGAAAGCATACCGCTTTACCGTAACTCCTGCTGATTGCCAGAAATCGGGAGACACCGTCTGGACCGTCCAGACACAGATCGCCGGCAGCTTCCCAGGCAGTCCGCTTCCCTTTGCATATACTTTCACCGTCGCTGAAGGCAGCATTCACACAGTGTTGATCGAGCAAAAATGACAATGCCACCCATGATCGAATTATCCCGCGAACTCATCGGTAAGCGAGCGCTCGTCACTGGGGGCACCAAAGGAATGGGCGAGGCGATCGTGCGGCGGCTGCGCGCAGCGGGTGCCACGGTCTTCACGACAGCGCGCACCGCCCCAGCGACGTTGGAACACGAAGATCTTTTCCTTGCTGCGGACATTGGCACCGCGGAAGGCGCGGCACGCGTTGTCGAAGCAGCGCTCGCACGACTTGGGACTGTGGATATTCTCGTCAACAACGTCGGAGGCTCTTCCGCCCCCCCTGGCGGAGCACTAGCGCTCGACGATGCCCTTTGGCAGGCCGCACTCGACCAGAATTTGCTTGCAGCCGTGCGGCTTGACCGCGGGCTCCTCCCACCGATGCTGGCGCAAGGTTACGGTGTCATCGTGCACATCTCGTCGATTCAGCGCCGTCTGCCGCTATACGACGCAACACTGGCCTACGCGGCCGCGAAAGCCGCCTTGACCAACTATAGCAAGGGCCTGTCGAACCAGTTCTCGGGGTCCGGCATCCGGATCAACACTGTGGCGCCAGGTTTCATCGAAACGACGGCCGCTACGGCGCTCATCGAGCGAATCGCCAGTGCATCGAACACGGACGCCGATGGCGCACGTCAGATACTGATGGACTCGCTCGGTGGAATTCCGCTGGGCCGTCCCGGACGGCCGGACGAGGTCGCGGAACTGGTCGCGTTCCTTGTCTCCGAGCGCGCTTCGTCGATCACGGGCAGCGAGTACGTGATCGATGGTGGCACTATTCCAACTGTGTGAAGTTAGAAAAATGAGAGCCCCGAACGATTTCGTTCGGGGGTCTTGTGCTGCCGCTCCTAAGATGCAGCGATCCGCGTCTTTCGAATCGGACCGGGCCAAACCTCGGTTGCCTCACAACGGTGCAATGACGGCGACACCGTCGGCGGCTAGCACGCCCTCACCGGCGCGCAGAACGAAAACCAGGTTGATCTCCGCTTCGATGAGTCGCTCGCCAAGCTGCGCAGCCATTCGCGAGAACGCGACGAGCGCAGAAACTGTGGCATCGACATCCGCTCTCGGTTGGCCGCGATAACCGTCGAGCAGCGGCCACGTCTTTAGCGACTGGGGCATCGTCAATACCTCCTCGTGCGATAGAGGGGCGCTTGCGGGCAGCAACTTCATCGTCGTATCCTTGAACAGCTCCGCTGTGACGCCGCCCATTCCCAGCAGGACCGCCGTGCCAAGCGAATCTCGGTGCAGTCCAAAGAGAAGCTCAATTCCACCTGTCACCATTTGCCGGGCGTCTATCCTTAACGAAGGCTAACCGCATCGCACATCGATCAGCGTCCGGCACGCCAAGGCAGGAAGCAGAGATCACGCGTGTCGCGTTTCGCACCACGATGGACGAGTGGATAGTCCACGGACACTACCGCGCGACGTGGCAAGCCGGTATCACATCTATCGCAGCGCTGCGACTAAAGCAGGAACCGAGCAACACATTCAAGATCACTCTCTCCGGCGAACATTTCGACCAGCCGCAAATCGAAGAAAATATCGCACCCCTCCTCCCGCCTCTTGGCGGACAGATTCGCAAACGGCTCGCTGCATCCTGCAGCCCAGACGGCGCTCGCTGGAACGTCATATTTCGTCTGTTCCGTAGGCAACCCATCAACTATTTCCTTGACGACAAAAGCGCAATCGCGCTCCAGCCCTGTCCATTAACGTTGACGCGCACGCTTAACGGAAATTCACAACGTTGCACTGTATCGGTTCAGGCCGCTCGCGCATTATCAATCTGGTCGATACCTTCGAGCTCGCCTGGCCTGTCGTGGCGACCTCAGCTAACAAGGGAGCCCGCGCCACCCGCGCATGCTCTTTCAGCACAAGAAGGAATCTTTCCCAACCTTTATGCGGGCTCAGCGATATGAACGCATCCGACACATCATTAAACGGCTCGATTGCCCTCTACAGCGATTTCGATAAGCAGTACATCTCGGGACAGTCCCGCTATGGAAACGGCAACGGCGAAATCCGGGACCTCGATCCATATACGAGTGCCGTCCTCACGGAAATTCCGGTGGCCAGCCGCTCGGATGTCGATGACGCATTTCAGGCAGCCCATACAGCGCAAGTCGAATGGGCTCGAACCAGCGCGGCCGAGCGCGCCGGAGTCCTGTTGCGCGCAGCCACGATCATGGAGCGTCGCAAGGAGGAGATCGTCGGCTGGCTGATCCGCGAGTCGGGGAGCACGCGCATTAAGGCAACACTTGAATGGCAGGCCGTCAACGCGATGATGACGCAGTTCGCCGGCTACCCTTATCAGGCTAAGGGTGAAATCCTACCCGCAGACGTGCCCGGGAAGGAGCATCGGGTGTATCGCCGTCCCATAGGGGTGGTGAGCGTAATCAGCCCGTGGAACTGGCCACTGCACCTGACTACCCGCTCAATCGCTCCAGCCTTGGCACTAGGCAACGCGGTCGTCGTGAAGCCGGCGAGCGAAACGCCCGTGACCGGCGGGCTGCTGCTCGCGCGCCTGTTCGAAGAGGCCGGTCTGCCGCCCGGTCTGCTGAATGTCGTGATCGGCAACTCGTCGGAGATTGGTGATCATTTCGTGACGCATCCGCTATCGCCATTCGTTTCTTTCACTGGATCAACGCCGGTTGGCCGACATGTAGGTTCGCTTGCGATGACAGGGCCAACTTTGAAACGCGCAGCCCTCGAACTGGGAGGCAACGCCCCGCTCGTGGTGCTCGAAGACGCAGATCTGGAACTAGCGGTTCATGCCGCGATTGTCGGAAAATTTCTGCATCAGGGACAGATTTGCGTGGCCACCAACCGGATCATGGTGCATCGGTCGATACATGATTCCTTTGTTGAGGCCTTTGTGGCACGCGCATCCGCACTCAAGGTCGGCAACCCAAACGATGCCGATACGGTCATTGGTCCAGTCATCAGCCAGCGTCAAGCCGACGCGCTCAAAAGGTTGCTGGCCCGAGGTCTCGAACAAGGCGCCAAGCCCGTACTCGGCGGCCAATTCAATGGGCTGGTTTTACCGCCACAGGTGCTGACAGGCGTGCAGCCTGAACACGAACTCGCACTACAGGAAAGCTTCGGCCCCATTGCGCCAATACTGACGTTTAACAACGAAGAAGAGGCATTGGAGGCAGTGAACGGCACGGAATTCGGCCTGTCCAGCGCGGTGTTCACCCGCGACCTGGAGCGCGGCGCACGCATCGCGAGTCAGGTGGAAGCGGGTATGACCCATATCAACGACTTCACGGCCAATGACTACCCGAACACGCCGTTCGGCGGCGAAAAGAATTCCGGACTCGGCCGCTTCGGCGGACAGTGGATCATTGACGAGATGACCCGCACACACTGGGTTTCCGTGCAGCACGCACCACGGACGTACCCGTTCTAACGCACCGCCCCACAAGGAGTACCGCATCATGCCTCAAGTCATTCGCAAGACCTTCTTCATCACAGGTGTGAGCACCGGCTTTGGGCGCGCGTTTTCCGAAGCGGCGCTGGCCGATGGCCACCGCGTTGTCGGCACGTTGCGCAACGAGCAGGCCCGTGCGGAATTCGACCAACTGGCCCACGGTCGCTCGTTCGGCCGCCTGCTTGACGTCACCGACACAGATGCCATTGCACCGACTGTGGCAGAAGTCGAAAAGAACATTGGTCCGATCGACGTGTTGATCAACAACGCCGGCTACGGTCATGAGGGTACGATCGAAGAATCGCCACTTGAAGACTTGCGCCGTCAGTTCGACGTCAATGTGTTCGGCGCAGTCGCGGTAATCAAGGCCGTGCTGCCGTTCATGCGCGAACGCCGCTCGGGGCACATCATCAATATCACATCGATGGGCGGCCTCGTAACGTTCCCTGGACTTGGCTATTACAACAGCAGCAAGTTCGCGCTGGAGGGCCTGTCCGAAGCGCTTGCGAAGGAAATGAAACCCTTCGGCATTGCCGTCACGGCGGTCGAACCGGGCGGTTTCCGGACCGATTGGGCAGGCCGGTCGATGATCCGCGGCGCACGCAGCATAGCCGACTACGACGCCACCTTCGAGCCTGTCCGCAAGACGCGTCAGGAGCGCAGCGGGAAACAGATTGGCGATCCATCCAAAGCCGCACGAGCCATCCTGACGCTTGTGCAGTCGGTCAATCCGCCATTCCATTTGCTGCTCGGTAGCGACGCACTTGGTTTCGTGCGTGAAAAGCTTGCGAGCCTCGACAGCGATATTAAAACGTGGGAACCACTCACGCTGTCGACCGACGTTGACGCTTAGATTGCGTCAACGCCTGATATAGGCATGCCCTCGCCAGGCCTGGAAGCGCACCTGTCTCCGCCCTATCCCGTCAAATTGAAGGATTTCACCATGTCGAATCACATTTCCGCTGCACATGCCGGTCAGTTCATGGTCGGTGGCGATATTCCCGTCAACCGTCTCGGCTTCGGGGCAATGCGCATTACCGGCCCCGGCATCTGGGGCGAACCGGAAGACCCACAGGGCGTCCGGGACACGTTGCTGCGCTTGCCGGAGATAGGCGTCAATCTTATCGACACCGCCGACAGCTACGGCCCATTCGTCAGCGAAAATCTGATTCGCGAAGTCCTGCATCCGTACACCAACATGTTGATAGCGACAAAGGGCGCGCTCACCCGGCCTGCCGCGGACGCATTCTGGGAACCGGTTGGACGCCCGGCTTACTTGCGGCAATGCGTGCGGATGAGCCTGCGACGATTGAACGTCGATCGCATCGATCTCTGGCAACTGCATCGAATCGATCCTAAAACACCTCGTGAAGAGCAATTCGAGGTGGTCGCCGAGATGCGCAAAGAAGGTCTGATTCGCCACGTGGGTCTAAGCGAAGTTAGCGTCGAGGATATCGAGGCCGCCCAAAAGTACTTCCCGGTAGCAACCGTGCAGAACGAGTACAACCTCGTCAATCGAAAGAGCGAAGCCGTGCTGAATTACTGCGAGCAACAAGGTATCGGCTTCATTCCATGGTTTCCGCTCGCCGCGGGCGATCTTGCGCGGCCCGGCTCAGTTCTGTCGGATATCGCGGAGCGGCTCGGTCTCACGACGTCGCAAGTCGCGCTGGCCTGGATCCTCAAACGGTCGCCAGTGATGTTGCCGATCCCGGGAACATCGCGCGTGAAACACTTGGAGCAAAACGTGGCGGCGGCGGCAGTCCCGCTGGCCAAGGCCGACTTCGACGCGCTCGAAAAGGTAGCGCAAGCAAGCACGTAGAACAAGCGCGGCCTCAGCGCACGCCGAAGTGATCCGGACAGCGGCGACCGGCGGCATGGCAGGTATGTGTGCCGATGGTGGCAGCCCAGCCTGACGTTTGGACAAGCAAACGTCACCGCAAGGCGGGACGTCGCTATGCGGCGCCCGCCGCCATTTTTGCTTCTTGTACGGCTGCGCCGATCCCCTCGCCACGCTCTGGACGTTCGTCCTGCTTGACCGCCGTCGGGCAGCGCCGAGTACGGCTCGAGCTTCGCATTCGCGGCGATCAATCCGTTCACGCGTGCTTCATGCGCTTAAACCGGGGATACCCACCATGGATTTTAGTGACGCAGTTGATCTGTCACGCGTGCAGTTCGCAATGACAGCGATTTTCCACATTCTGTGGCCAATCCTGACGATCAGCCTGGCTGCCTTTCTCTTATTGATCGAGCTGCTATGGCTTAAAACTAACGACGTCATGTACTACCGGCACGCGCGATTCTGGAGCAAGCTGCTCCTCTTGAACTTCGCCGTTGGCGTGGTAAGTGGAATTCCGATGGAGTTCCAGTTCGGTACCAACTGGGCAGGATTCTCGAAATATAGCGGCCAATTCGTAGGCAACATTCTCGGCTTTGAGGGCGCGATGGCTTTCATGCTGGAAGCCGGCTTCATCGGTGTGATGCTGCTCGGCTGGGGACGCGTGCCTCGCGGTGTGCACCTGTTCGCCACCGCGATGGTTGCGTTGGGCTCCAGTCTCTCCGCGTTTTGGATCATGGTTGCCAACTCATGGATGCAGACGCCCGCAGGTGTCACGGTAGTGAACGGCAAAATCGTCGTGACGGATTATGTCGCAGCTATTTTCAATCCGGACATGGCATGGGGCGTTTCGCATATGTGGATGGCCGCAATCGAGACCGGCATGTTCGTGATCGCCGGAATTTCCGCCTACAACCTGCTGCGCAGGCGGCATACCGAGTTCTTCGTCCGCTCGTTCAAAATCGCATTGCTCGCGCTGCTGTTCGTCGCTCCGATTCAAATCTGGTTGGGCGACTCGAGTGGCGGCGCCGTGTTCGCATCGCAGCCCGCAAAGGGTGCGGCTATCGAAGGCCATTGGAAGACTAACAAACCCGGCACTGGCGCCCCATGGTCGCTGCTGGCGTGGCCGAACCAAAATGAGCAACGCAATGACTGGTCGATCGAGGTCCCGGGTCTATTGAGCGTTATCGCCACACACTCTCTGGATGGACAGGTGAAGGGGCTGATGGAGTTCCCCGCTACGGATCAGCCGCCCATGTTGCCGTTGCTTTACTACGCATTTCGTGTGATGGCGGGAGTCGGCTTCGTAGTTATGTTACTGGCCTTCTGGACAGTCTATGGGCTCCGCAAGATGCGTGGCAGTCTCGATCGGCTATTGGCTCAGCCGAAGCTTCTGCTCGCATGGGTCTTATGCATCCCGCTGCCCTACCTCGCTGTGGAGTGCGGATGGATCGTCCGTGAAGTGGGAAGGCAACCGTGGGTGGTGTACGGTTTGCTTCGTACCAGCGCCGCGGCGTCACAAGTCGGCGCATCTGCGGTGTCCGGAAGCATCGCGATGTTCTTCACGTTTTATCTTGTGCTTTTGGTCACCTTCTTCGCCTTGGCTCGGGCGTGGCTACGCAAAGGTCCGGACCTCACAATCCTTCCGCCGACTATCGTCCTCACACAGGCCGTAGTTACAGTCGACTAATCTTAGGCGGCCACTTTTCAGAAGCGAGGATGTCCCATGGAAAGCACCACTCATACAATGCTCGCGATCACCTGGTTCGGCTTACTGGGTCTGATGCTGGCGTTCTACGTCGTGACGGATGGCTTCGATCTCGGCGTTGGAATTCTAAGCCTTCTAAGGCGAAATCGCGAAGACCACGACGTGATGGTCAAGACTATCAGCCACGTATGGGACGCCAATGAAACCTGGTTAGTCGTGCTAGGTGGAGCGCTGTTTGGTGCGTTTCCCGCCGCATACGCATTGTTGCTTCAAAACCTGTACGTGCCAGTGATGGCGCTGATCGCCGGATTGATCATGCGCGGTGCGGCAATCGAATTCCGTCACAGCGTGGAGCACGGCCGACTGTGGGATACGGTGTTTGGCATCGGCAGTCTCGTCGCGGCGGCGTCGCAGGGTATTGTGCTCGGAAAAATCCTTACTGGCCTGTTACCTGGTGGTCTCAGCGGGCTCTTCGTGACCGTTTCGGCAGGCGGCGTGGTTGCGGGCTATTCGCTGCTCGGCGCAACGTACCTCATGAAAAAGACGGTCGACTCCATCGAACGATGGGCGCGGCGCATAGCTCTGATATGCGCCTTGCTGACGGTCGCAGCCGCGCTGCTGATGACGGCGGCGACGTGGTTTTTCAGTGGCATCGGTCACATTCGCTGGACTCAGCCTGGAGTCTTCCACCTGTTGATCGCACTCGGTTTCGCAGCAGCACTATGCTTCGCCTATCTCGTCGTTTCGCTCAATAGTGGCAACACGTCCGGACCATTTCGTGCGTCGGTTGCCCTGTTTCTCTTCTCGTTCGCCGGGCTCGTCATCAGCCTGTTTCCCGATTTCATTCCCGGTAAGTTAGGCATTGTGGATGCCGCGTCCGATTCGCCGACGCTGATCTTCATGCTCGTGGGCATCGGACTGATTTTTCCGGTGATGATCGGCTATAACCTTTTCCAGTACTTCATCTTCCGTGGGAAGGTCACCCGTAGACCGCATTAAAACTGTCATCGTTGCGTCAATACGGTGTCAACAGGCGACCCATGCGAGTCCTCAAGTGCGGCGGAGCCTTACCGGGCAATCGTTTGGAGCGTGAGAAATAAATTCGTTACCGGCCTGCGCCGGGTGGGTGCCGCTTCCTCAGGTGGGAGCCGAGTCCGCGGACGCGGACGCGGACGTAGCCGACGGTACTCGGCCGCGTGAGGCAGTTCATGCACGCTCCGAGTGCGACGCCCATCCGGCCAAGTTCCGCCGGATAGCAGTCACTGGTCACCGCCTCGGGCCACGGAACAAGCCGAACCGCTCTTCAACGCTCGAAGTAGGTCAAGCCCAAAGCGCTTTTCACCTCGGACAATGTCTGGCCCGCCACATCCCGGGCGCACACCGTGCCTCGATTCAGGATGGCAAGCACCTCAGCCCTGTCTCCCGCTAGCTCGCGACAGCGTGCGCAAATCGGTTCAATAAGCGATTGAAGGCGCTCGTTCAACACTCGGTTGACCGCGCTATCGCCCAGTCCACCTAGCGATAGTGCGACATCAGCTCGTCCACCTTGGGCGCGTCGTTCGCCTCTTCCTCGGTTTGTCCGGAAATGAAAAGGGAGATAGCCGCAATTGTGTACCCTTCATCTACGGACTGAAGCAGCGATTCGATGGATCTGAGCGACGTGGGCGAGTTGCACCCTCTCGCCGCCGTCTTTCACGGATACGCGGTGCGGTCGTGCTCACTCCTCGTTAATTGGACCCTCGAACAGATCCAACGTCGTGCCACGCTGCAGCGGCGGCAGTGCCCCGCTGCGGACCTTGGCAACCACTTCTTGCGGCAGCCACGCGTCTTCCATCGCGTCGACGCCTTTCTCGATCAACTGCTTGAGAAAAAACGACTGGCTGCGCCCCGTGACTTCCGCCAACAGTCTCAATCGCTGCTCGATCGCCGCCTCGACGCCTACCGCGATGACGTGCGAGCTGTTCCCTGACTTCCTTCTCAACCTCTACTCCTGATCGCATGTGCGCCGCGGACCGGCGCATTCGCGCGCTGTTTTACCACAATCCTACCGAGCGGCGTCGGGGAGCGGAGATCGCTGCCCGGACTCACACCGCGTCGACGGAGAACGGTGATCCACGCCAGTTCCCATCCCCGCGCCACGCTGAGTAATAAAGAGCTACCGACTGTATGTCAATGCGGACACCGGCCTATCCATCACAACAGCGCCGCGCCCCAATCTGTGAAGATGCATTTGCGAAAAGCGCATCCGAGACCCGGTCAATTAGATAAGTTTGCCTATATTAATAGCTCCCTATTCAAGCAACTCCTAGTCTTCGCGAAGGAGGCTGCCATTCCGCCCGGACAACCGACTCGTGCCGGACCCAAGACAGGAGCTTTGGCTACCGAAACGACCTCTATGAAGACACGGCCGCCTACATTAGGATTACGAACTAAACAGGAGGCCTGTCGCCCCTCCCGCTAATACAACAATTGCTGCCTGCGTTGGAACACCGCCGCTATGGATCGACAGCATGTGGTGCGGGCAACTGACAATGTCCGTAAAGCCACGCACAAACCGGAAATTGGCGCATGGTCACAGCTTCGAATCCTGTACGGCCTACCAGCGATTATCTGTTGGGAAAACCAAGGGCCTGCGCAAAACGGGCCCCTGATCAATGACGCTCCTGAGACTTCAACCGAAGATTTCAAGACCGTTCCTTTGCACGAGCTGAAGCATACGCGCCACGATGCCACTGGACTTCTTGTCGCCTTGTCCGAATCCCTGTCGAATCGAACGTCGACGCTGGCGACCGGATGAAGCCTGTCACCAGGAATCTCCTTCGCCAGACGCATTTCTACTTCCTGCCAGTTCTGGCGCCTGGCAGATCGCCGCGGCAGTCGCGCTTCCGCATCTGAATCGATCACGTTGCATTCGTCAGTCAAACGTCTATATTTCGCAGATGAAACCTCGCTGCTGCCTGAGCCCATGTCTTGGCCGGAGCAGGTTTATGCCGCAAAGCGTGCCTGAAGGAGCGAATCATGGGTTGGCTGAAACTCGCGCTGATCGTCGCTATCGTCGTCGCTGTCGCAAAAGGCCTCCAGCTGTTCAACCGGCACTGCCGGCGCCGGTTCGGCCATTCCTTCTTTACAACACGCGGATTCTGGCTCACCGCCATCGCGATCAATCTGCTCTGGTGGGGCTTCTATTTCTGGGGGAAAGCACACCTTCAGCACACGACAACATCCGACGGAATCATCCTGATGATCTTCGGGCTTGCCGCCGTTGCGTGGCTGCTGTACGAGAATATCCGCGACACCGATCTCGTCCACGGAATCGGTGGCTCAACGCTGCAACTGCTCCTGTTTTTTCCGCTCGCACTTTACAGCTTTCCGTTGCTGATCATGGGCATGGTCTTCGTGCTGGTCGCCTCGTACAAGGCGGGCCCCGCACTGCTCATGGATCGCTGACACCAGAACGTGAGTCGAAGCGCGGCGCCAGACGCGCTCAAACTGGCGCCGTTACCAATGTCAGAATGGTCCCACAGGGTCTTTCGACCGGTCCCCGCCGTAGATAATGAGTTCGCTGCGCGGCGCGGTATTTCCTACGCCGCCAACGGTGTACTGGATATCGACGCATTCCATATCAAACTGCGCGAACAACGCCCTCATCGCCGGGTGGTTATTGAGCGTCAGGATCGCCCGCCCCCGCGACCCGCCCAGCATTCCCGCCATACGCTCGTACTGTTCAAATTCAAACGGCAGGCCGCAGCCCTCTGTTTCCCAGTATGGGGGGCAAGATAGAAAAAAGTGTGTGGCCGATCGTACCGGTCCATGCAGGCATGCCGGTCCAGCTTTTCGATATACGCTCGCGACAGCCTGAGATGGGCCGCCGACAGCGTCTCCTCCAGGCGCAACAGATTGAGCCCCGGCGACGAGGTCGTCGCGGTACCGAAAGTCCGCCCTTCAACCCGGCCACCGAATCAGTTCTGCTGGAGGTAGTAGAAGCGCGCTGCACGCTGGATGTCGGTCAGTGTGTGACTCTTCGAGGTGATGCTGCACCACGCGGTACAGGTTCACGAGCTCATCGTTCACGTCGTTCAGGACTTCGACCGCCGCGGGCGGCCGCATGAAGAAGAGCGCCGCTGCACCCGCGAAGACCTCAACGTAACAGCTGTGGGCCGGAAACCGCGGAATGAGTACGTCCGCGAGCCGCCGCTTGCCGCCTATCCACGGAATGATCGGCATCGCCATTCACATCTCCTCTGCTCACCGCTCCACGCGGACATCCAGATCGTCCAGAAACAGTTCCTGCTGGGTCTCACCGCGGTCCGTGCGACGTAATCCACGCTCACGCATCGAGCTACGACGACGTATCCCTTCATTCGGGCCGGTGCGTCCGGTGTCGGGCCGGTCGTACTGGACCGGCATCGTCTGCACAAACTCTGTGATCATTTCCGCCAGGTTCCGGTCATCAGCACTCTGCGAGCCAGCCATCGCGTGAACGACGCCTTGCCATGCTTCGAGCGGCCCAGCGTGTGCGTGCCACAAGGCAAGGCGGGTCGGCTCGTCCAGCCCCGATCGCCAGTAACGTGGTAATTCTCCGCGCGCGGTCAGATGCACGACAGCCTGTTTCGGATAGCGCCGCGTTTCGCCACGGGCGAGTCGCGGCGTCGCGTTTGCCTCAACTCCGTGCTCCCGCAACTGCCCGGCAAACCGTTCGCGCCAACGTTGCAGGTCCTTCCTGCGCGGGTTGAGCCGCCTGCCGTCCGTCCCGCGTGCCTGCACGCTCAGATGCACGTGCGGGTGCGCTTCGTCATCGTGCGCCGCAAAGACATACCGTTTACCGTCACCGAATTCCGCAGCCGCGAACGCGCGCGCGGCGTTGCGCACCGCCTGCCGGTCCGTCCCCGGTGGCATTGACAGCAACACGTTGAACACCTCCCGCCTGCGGCTTTCCTCTGGAATACCCCATCCACCGAGGTGCCACGCGTCCGCGAGATCGTGCAGCGCCTCGCGACCAAGCACGGTCATCCCGTCCTGGTCCTCGAGTTCCACCTTACCGTTGCGCGAGATGTAGCGCAGATGACGGCGCACAGCGCCCATGCCCTGCGCGCTCGACGCCTTGTTCGTGATCTTGACCATCACCTCGGGGATACGCCTGAGCGTGCGGGCGAGCTGCTCGCGCATGTGTCGCACATCCCGCTGGAGTTCGCCGCGCGACACACGCGGCGCCCGCACGTGCCGCAGCGGGTCGTGAAAGAGCCGGTCACCCCAGTTCAGCAGCATCTGATCGACGTATGTCTTCGGAAAAGGCATGCTAGCGGCTCCAGCGATCGAGATTGGCGCGCAACACCAACATGACTGCACGCAAGTGCGTATCGATCACGGCACGGGCGCCCTCGATCATGTGCGTCATGTGCGCCGCGTCGCGCGCATCACCATGCGCCTGCAACCGTCCGAGCAACGTCACGATCGTGGCCAGATGCTGGTTTGAATCTGCAAGCAGTCGCATCTCCCGCTCGCCCAGTTGCGGCTCGTGCACAAGCTGCGCGCGGATCACGGCAACCACCCAGCGGTTGACATTCAGTCCACTTGCCAATGCACGCTGTCGGGCCGCTTCGAGTTCCTCCTGTGTGAGGCGAACTTCGATGCGTTCGCGATGCCCGTCGACCGGAAAATGGCCTTCATGCCCGGCGAACCCGTCCGGCGACTCGTCCTGCCCCAGCACACCGTGGACCAGTTGCCGCACACCATCGGCCGCCGTGACGCCGTGAAGGACGCACCACGCCTGCCAGCGTGGCTTCGCCGGCCCGAGATCCACACACAGTCGCATACGCGTGGTCATGCGCGTGCTCCTACAGGGACGGATGCGCCGGTTCTGCCGGACCACGTTCGACCTCGCGGGTCGGGACGCGCTGCGCTGCCGTGCGAGTGCGGCGGTTGCGTGCGGAAGGGGCCTCGGGATCAAACACGCGCGGTCGCGGCACGGTGACGCCCTCCGCCACGAATGCGGCCAGCAGCCGTTGCGCGTGCTGCTGCACGCGCGCAATGGATCGCTCGCTGAAACCCTGCTGCCGCATCGCGGCGGTCAGCACAGCCATCTGCACGGCGTGCTCTTCGGGTGACGCGACGGGAGTTTCACGCCGCACGGCCTGGGTGTGCTGCGGAGTTGCCGGCCGCGCAGTCCCGCTCCTTCCCGCCTCGCCCCTACTGTCGGACGCCTCGCGACGCGACTGCGTCGGCTCCTTCCCCACGACATCGACCTTCCACGTATTGCGATAGACCTCCTTTTCCTCTTCGCCAATCACATTTCCCGTCGCGTCGAGAACCGGCACCATCACCGTCACGAGACGCCGGCCAAGGTTTTCAAGCATCGCCTGCTGTCCGGGGAGTGCGCCGGACTCCGCAACGGCCCGCTCCAGATCCGCACCCCAGACGACACGGTCCGCACCACCCGCATCGCGATAGACAACGTAATACGAGTCACTGCGCGCAGGATTGTGCTGATAGGGCGCGCCGCCGTACTCGACCAGTTCGCCCACGTAGCGCTGACGCTCCTGCCCCTCAGATTCAGCAACGTGTGGCCCGGTTTTGGCGGCTGGAGCAGCATGCGGCGGTTCGCCAGCCGCCGGTCGCGCGGCGGCGCCCTTCTCCAGTTGCCGGGAGGCATCGCGCTTCGCTGGTTGCGCCGCCTGCGATTCCGTGGGACCAGTCGTCACCGCAGGCGCTTTCGGGGAATCCGCAGGAACCCGCGCAGCCTCAGCCGTTTGCGACACGTCAATGCGGTTCGTCATCCGGTCACGACGACCTTCGGCCAGACGCGCCAGGTCGACTGCCTTCGGCTCGTATCCGCTCACCTCGATGCCGAGCAGCATCGCCCGGACCCACACCTCGCGCCGGAACTGCTCGTGGCCTGACACCCGCACGCGCCCCCAGGCCTTGGCACGAACCATGTCCACCATCGACTCAACGACGTCCGGCCGGTTGTATTCCGTCACCAGGCAGGGACCGATATCCTCGAATGCGATCTGATGCGGCGCATCCTTCAGGAAATACTGATTGCCCGCCCGCAGGTAGCGCTTTCGCACTGTCTCTGGCGGATTCCCAAGCGGCGCCCATCGCATGGCGGCCGCATCGTCGCTGCCACGCGGCGTCGCTTCCGATGCCGGTTGCCGTGCCGCAACCTGCGGCGGGGCCTCCGCCTGGATGGCCTGATCGCGCAGCCGCGCCCGCGCGGCATCGAACTCGCGGCGCCGGCGTGCGCCCAGCGCATCGGCCGCCGTCTGGTCGAAGCGGTCTGCGCCCGCAGCGCCGCCCTGCGGATCCTGAAGCGGCGGCGGATCTGGTTCGATCACGTTGATAACCGGATCGTCCGCAGGCGTGCCGGTCGAGGTTGTGGTTTCATCCATCATGGATCTCCCTCTGGTCGCTGGCTGACACAGCGTCGCGCGCGATCAGCGTTGCTGCCCTTCACCCTGTTCGCGGCCGGCGCGCTCCTTCGACTGCGCGAGGGCGGCTGCCCGTGCTTCCCTCACCCGCGTCCATGACACGCCCTGCAACTGGTCGAGTGTCGCATCGAGGTCGTTGCCGAAACCCACCTCGCGTGCGGACTTCTTCAGGGATGCAACCGTGCGCTCGAACAGATCGCGCGCACGGTCCCACGGATACACCTTCCCGTGGTTGCCGTCGTAGCCAACCTGCACCTCCGCCCCATTGAGGCGCTGGTTTTCGTCCATCCACCGCAGCCGGTCCGAGACGAATTCCACACTCGCCTTCGCGTGGAATACCACGCTACGCGTCGACACTTCCTGGATCAGGTAGTGCTCGGTGTTGATCACCTCGCCACGGTACGGACCACCATTCTCACGGGGCGTCGCCATGCGGATCTGTGCGCCGAAACGATGCTGGGCCAGCGCCTTGATCTCGCCCGGCACCTCGTCGAGTCCATACAGCGGTTCGCCCACCTGACGGCGCACCGGCGCATCCGGCGCACGCGCTGGTGGAGACTCAACGTTCGGCGCCTTGGTCACGCGCCGGTCCTGTTCCGGCGGCTGGGACTGTGGCTGCCCGGCTGCAGGCGCCGGGTTTTCCTGCAGTGCCAGTCCTGGCGCGTCCTGATTCGCCGCCCGCCGACGCGAGGTACGACGCCGGCCCGACGCCTCTGCGTCACCCACGAGTTTCTCTTTCACGTTACCCATTTCACCCTCCTTCAGTGCATCGCCCGATCCGTCTTCAGCCATGGCCTGTCCAGTCACTTCCGCATCCACAACCGCCCGCCCAGGCGCCTCGTAGAGTGACTGCCGTAAAAGCTCACCAACGGCACGGGATCCGGACAGCACGGTCATGTCATCGAAGTCAGTCGGCATCTCGCCGACAATGCGGGCCTCCGGTGCAAAGTGCGGTTCTGCCAGCAGCGACGACGTGCCGAGCGCGGCCTGCTTCGCATGTTCATACCCGGCACCGAGATCGGCGAGCACCGCGATCTCCCCTTCCGGGTAACGGCCGCGCCACATCGCTGCCACCGGCCGCAGGTTGCCGCTCGACAGCGCGGCGACGCTGAACCAGCCAGTCGCCTGCCAGACTGCCAGTGCCGTTGCCACCCCTTCGGCGATCAGGATCGGCGTGACCGCACCCTCGCGAAACTGGCCCGGTTCAACCACCCAGTAGCCGCCCGACTTGGCACCACCGGCCAGCGCAGACTTGCGTCCTTCGGCATCGATCAGTTCCAGTGTCGAAAGGGTCTCGCCGATGCGGACCGGCACCACCAGCACGCGGCCGGTGAGCGGCTCCCCGGCACTGCGCGGCGCATATCCGAGCAGCGCATGCAGCTCCTCGGCCTCGAGTTCGCGCAGCGTGGGGACCGCCCTGACCTGCTTGCGTTTGAGATACGGATGTCCGGGCCCCACCGGCCGTGCCCACTTCCAGATCGCCAGTGCCTCCCGCGCGACGGCCGCCTGTCGCGCACGCACACGCGCCTCAACTATGTCCTCCTGCTGCGCCTGGTCCACGGACGGACGCGCTGATGGCACGCGCGGTCGGTCCGTCGGTTCCATCGCCGCGCGCGACGCCCTGACATCGAAGCCGTGCTGCTGCGCCAGCCAGAAGAGCGACGCGAGTGTCTTGCCGCCCGACTCTCCGGCCGAGCGCCACGTCACCCGCGCCGCACGCTCGCTATAGTTGTGGGCGGTGCGGCTCCATTCGTCCCAGATGTCGAAGCCGGCCTCGCCGAATCCCTGCTTGAGCGCGAACGCCATGTCGACCCAGGTGGTGTAGTCTTCGGCTGGAATCGTGGCCAGTGCCGCGCGCGCACGCTCCTCTTCACTCAGGTACCGGGCATTCATTGGCGTTCTCCGTGAAGCGGCACGACATTCGAACTGTCACCCACATGCGATGCAGCTCGCCCGCGCTGGGTGCGACATGCGCCCGCGGCGCGCGCAGACTTCCGCCTAAGCGTGCCATCCGAGGGGCGCAGTTCCGCGACGTCGAGATCAGACGGCGACAGCCGCCGCGCCGCGACGGCAATGCGCGCAGCCGGCACCCCTAGCAGCATGAAATGCCGCTCGGCATAGGCGGCGGCCTCGTCGTCGCTCATGTCGTTAAGGTGCCGTGGCAGGTCGCGCGGATCCCAGGCCTGGAGCACTTCCAGATACTCCGGCGGAATGTGCATCACGCCGGCTTCATCCACGTCGTCAGGTTGCACATCCCTCACGCGCCGTTCGACCTGAGCCACAAAACGCACGAGATCCATCGCCGGGACGGCTGGCGCCGTGCGCAGGCGGGAGGTGAACACCGGATCACGCCAGTAGCAGATCCGTTCGGCCAGGATCGGCTTCGTGTTTTCGAGCAGGATGATTTCCTTCTCGCGCCCCAGTTCCTTCAGTTCCTGAGGCAACAGCAGGGGCCGGCGCTGCTCGGAGAAGCTCTCGCTCGAGCCGCCCCGGCCGCCAAAGATCGCGGTCGACCGGCTCACACTGCGCGAGCGGTCCGTGAAGGTGCCGAGCATCTCCGAGTATTCGTTCGCATCCTTCTGCTCACGTGGTGCGTAGATGATCTGCATCGCGTGATTCGTGACGAAAGTCCTCGCGTCCGCGCGGCCATAGACCGATTCAAGCTGTGAGATCGACTGCACGATCGAAAGCAGCCGCAGGTTGTATCCCGCCATATAGGCGACAGCGCGGGCGATGATGTGAATCCTGCCGACCGACGTGAATTCGTCCATCAGCATCAGGCACTGTACCGTCAGCTCCGGGTTGTCCTGGGGCAGTTGCCGCGTGTTCAGATTGACGAGTTGCGAGAACACCAGGTTGACGACCAACGCGGCCTCGGCCAGGTGGTCCGGCGTGATGCCGACATACACCGACATGCGGCGCCTGCGCACGTCGCGCAGGTCGAAGTCATTGGCGCTCGTCGCGGCATCTACGATCGGATTGGCCCAGATCGTCAGCGGCGCATTGAACGTCGCGAGTATGCTCGCAAGGACCTTGTCGTCGTTCGCAAGAAAGCGGTTCAGCGCGTCGACGCACGCACCAGTGAGCAGCCGCCGGTTCTGCAGCAGCGCCTGCTGGAGATACACCTTGACGGGCATGCCGTTACCGGACGACTGCCGCAGCACCTCGCCCATCGTCACCGGATAGTCGGGCACATCGGTGTCGCCGCTGCGGCGCGCATCGCGCCACTCGCATAGCAGCAGTACGATCCCGAGAAACAGGTTGCGGGCCTGATCCTTCCAGAAGTCGTCGTGACCGCCGACCGGATACAGCGCATATCCGATTGCAAGAATATCGCCGACGCGGAACAATCCGTCCGGGATCGGCGACAACGGGTTATACCGGTGCGTACGGCCATCCTCGGCAAACGGATTGAACAGGTACACGTCATGGCCGTGTGCGCGACGAAACCCTGCCGTGAGGTTGAAGTTCTCCTGCTTGATATCGAGCACGACCACCGAATCCGGGTAGCTGAGCAGGTTGGGCACCACGATGCCGACGCCCTTACCCGACCGTGCCGGCGCCGCAAGCAGCACGAACTGCTGGCCCGTGAACCGAAGGTAGCGGCCACGCCAGACGCCCACGACCAGCGGCGGGCAGCTGAATGCTTCTGATGTCGTCACCGTGCTCATAGCAGCCCTGCCCGGCGGATGTCCGCCTCGTTTGCGAACCGCGCGCTGCCATAGAGACGCCGGCGGCCGGAGCGACCCAGCAGCGTGTAAGCGCCAAGCGCCGGCGCACCAAACGCGAGCACGAGGCCGAACAGCGCGGCGCCAGCAAGCCGCCGCCCCTGCCCTGGCAGGCGTCCGTCGTACCAGGCCAGTGCAGCATCCGGCCAGGCATGAAACCCGGCATGAAGCGGATTGGCATGCTGGCTCGCGACGAAGAAAAACGACGCCGGCCAGAGGGCGAGGATCAGACCGGCAGCAGCAGTGGCCACAATCGCGAGCGTGACCAGCGCGCGCACCGCGTGATACCCGCCCCCCCTGGTGGTTGACCGTACCGTTCCGGTTGACTTTCCGATGTCCATGACCTGCTCTCCTTTCACCGGAAATCCGCCTGATGGCGATGCAGCGGATCGAACCAGACTTCCGTCATCGACCATCGCCGGCCGGTCTGCTCACCTGACCCGTCGAAAAGAGCCGTAGCCTCCATGTGCGCCACCACATCGATCGTCATGAAGAGCAGCCGGCGCAGTGCCGCGTCATCCCACGTCGAAGCTTCCGGATGTTCCTTCGCCATCAGCGCGAACCGCTCGATCGCGACCGGGGCGCTCGATGCGTGATAGCTCGTGATCGAACCCGAATGGCCCGTGGTCAGGAGTTTCAGAAAGTCGTACGCCTCGCTGCCGCGCAGTTCGGCGAGCAACACGCGGTCGGGACGCATGCGCATCGTGCTGGCGATCAGGTCCGCGGGCGTCACCCGCGCCTGAGCGTGACCACCCTTGCTGTAGATCAGGTGCACGCAGTTGTCGATGTGGCGGATGAAGAGTTCGCGCACATCCTCGATCGTCACGATGCGCTCGGTGGCCGGAATGTACCGGCACAGCGTCTTCATGAAGCTCGTCTTGCCCGAGCCGGTGTTGCCCACGATCGCGAGGTTCAGCCGCCCGCGCACCGCCCGCTCGAAGAAGGCCGGGAAATCACGCGCTTCGAGGTACCTGGCGAGTTCGCGATCGAGAGGCCGTAGCGCCGGCATCGCCTCATCAAGTCCAGCCGGGCGGCGCCACGTGGTGTGCGCGAACAGGCCCTCGCCTGCATACGTATCGAGCGTTTTCTCGCGCGAAGAGGGACGGCGGATCGTCACCGACACGGTACGCGGAGGTACCACCGGCGGGATCACGATCTGGATGCGCGCATCACCTGGCAGCAGCGCGGAGAGCACCGGATGCAGCGCCGAGACCTCCTGGTTCGTGAGCGTGGCAATCGCGACCGCGAACGACATCAGGCGCTCGAAATCAAGGTCCGCGCACTCGTGCACATGCCATCCGAGATGGGTTTCGGTCAGCACGCGTTGTGGCCGGTTGATCACCAGCTCCGTGACCGTCGGGTCATCGAGCAGCCCCGCGAACGGCCGCATGAGCTCGCGTACCGACGCGTCCTCTGCCAGCCTCGGCAGTGGGGCATCGGCTGACACAGGTGCGTCGCTCAGGATGTGGGCCGGCGCGTTCATCGCGAGCCCTCCGGATCGAGCGCATAGACCGCACTGAAGTCCAGGTCCCGCGCGACGACGATCGTGAACTCGGCCCCCTGGTTCTGCGACAGCGTGGGCGGGATGTTGATCGTGCTGTCGAGTACCCGCGAGGCCATGTCATTGCCCTGCTGCTGCGTGTTCTCGAACACCACCGAGCCGTTGCTGTTGCCGCCGCGCGTCGCGAGATAGCCGATCGCGTCCTGCGTCATGCCGAACAGCATGGCCGCGCCGATCCGTTCGCCCCAATGGTTGTTGACATAGCCGCTCACGCCCATGCGTCCGAGCGCGTCCGCGGCCGGTGAATCGATCTCGACCGTCACCCCTTCGGGGGTCTTGATGCGGGCCGAGAGGATGAACACCCGCTTCTGCCCAGGCGCCAGGTTCGAGCGGTACTCGCTGTTGATCTGCGAACCGCGTTCAATCAGCACCACATGGCCGTCATCCGAATAGACGTTCTTCGTCACCGTGCAGGTCGAGATACCCGCCTGGGTCGAATCGAACGCGGTATCTCCCACGCAGTCGATCTTGGCGCCTTCTGCAAGGACCAGACTGCGGTTGCCCAGAAAGCCCGCGCGCGCTTTCGGCGTCACGGTCGGCGTCAGCGCCTGGGCAAGCGGACTGCTGCCCAGGGGCTGGCTGACCATCACAGCAGTCGCGCCCGGTGAAACGCCCGGTGTTGATGCGGCAAGCTCCGCCGCTGCGTTGGCGGGACCATTGCTTCCGCCTGTGCTTCCGGTGGCGAGCAGCGGCGCGTCGTAATAGCTGCGAGCCGGCGCGGTATGGACAGGAGTGTGGGGCGTCGCGGCGGCAACGGGGGCCGACGCGGCGGCACTCGCTGTGACCGGGCTGCCTGGCACTGCGGCAACTGCTGATGCCGCTACGGTCCCGTCGCCGAACACCCGCCCCTGAGACGGCTGGTCCTGCACGGCGTCTCGTCTGGCCTTTTCAGCCGCATCGTGCCGCTCGAGAAACCCGTGTATCGTCCAGACCGCTCCGCCGATCAAGACCGCTACGACCACGAGCGGCGCAAGCCACCAGGCACGGGGCCGACCACCCTGCTGCCCCAGCTCCGGCATGCCACGATCGGTTGGCTGGTTCGCAAGGTCACCGTTTATGGTTCCTGTGACCTTTGCGGTGTCGCCCTCGGACACAACCTCGGGCGCAATCACATTGCGCGGCGTTTCCTCATTCATGGCCGTCGCTCCGCAGGACACGCTTCACACCGCTCACCGTCGTGCCATCCGCAGGCGGCACCCCGTCCACGTCGAACGCGTCGTTCCACAGACCGACCACCTCGTCACCGAGACGCAGCACGAAACGTCGCGCGACCTCATGCACGACGATCACGTCGTCTTCCATGTGCCGGTCGACGACGCTTTCGCTGTGGTTGCCGGCCACGCGGAAGATCGCAGGGATACGCCGGTTGTTGGGAATGCGGATATAGGTGAAGCGCCCGTCATCCCATGCCGCAGTAGGCGCGATATCCTCCGAGTGCGGCATCACCTGCATCGAGTAGGCGGTATTGCGCACCGCCGGCGGCTGGTCCAGACGCGCCCGCACGAGGGCGGCATCATCGGTGGCCTTTGTCTTTGCCCCCTGCGCGTCGGGATAGACGAAGGTGATGCGATACATCTCCTCGTCGTTGGCGAACCGGGCCCTGAGCGGCAGCACCACGAGGTCAAAGCTGTAGCTGCGCCGGTCTGTACGGATCTCGAGGTTCGTGTCGTGCGCGGCGAGTTGGGGCTTGAGGTAGACGTCGTGGTCTCCACGGTTTGCAACCACCTGCCATCCGTCCCGGTCGCCGGGGGCCACGACGAGAATGTGCTCGGCCGGATCGAACGCAATGTGCGTGGCGAAACCGCGCTGTGCGATGACCCGCACCACCTCGTCCTGCCGATACACGACCTGGCGCACACGCGAGTCGCCGGACCAGCCGGGCACGTCGTACGCGCGGGCGCCACCGCAGAGCGCTGCCAGCGTGGTCGCCAGCACAACGGTTCTCACCAGGTTGTCCAGTCTCATCGTGCACCTCCCGGGACCGACTGTGACGCCGGCGATGACGCTGCAGGGGCGTATTCGGGATCGCGGCTGTATGCGGTCACCCTGAAGCCGAACGGGTTTTCAATCGCCGTGCGCTCGCGTGTAAAGACGGATGGCCGGTACGTGAAGGCCAGCGTGATGACGAAACGCTGCGGCGCCTCCGCGTTATCGATACCGTTCTTCCACGAGGTCCGCTCGATATGCACGACGGCATGCCCCGGTTCATCCGGCACAAGCGTCGTCGAGAGGATGCGGATGCGCCGCTGTGCATTTGCCCCGAGCTGCCGGTCCAGCGCGTCCGGTCCGCCGTAGATCGCCCGGTAATCACGCGCGACCCGGTCGTCGCTCATGTCGAGCACGCGGTCGTAGTCCATCTGCAGCAGGCCCCAGTCGAAACGCTCGCGCGAGCGCACGTACACCTCGACCCAGTGCTTGTCCTCGACGTCGCGCATAGGGATGTGCTTCGCGTCGAGCACGTCGATCACCTGCGCTTCGCCCGTCAGCCGGTCAACTTCGATCGGCAGTGGCACGAGCCGATAGAAGGGGATCATCACAGCCAATGCGGTTGCACACAGGATGGCCACCACGACCGAGGTCGCGGCCACGTACCATGCCCGACGCTCGGACCGCTCCTGCAGGTGCGTGACCGACACCTCGAAATCGAGCGCCCGACGATAGTCACGGTCACTGCTCATGGCCGCCTCCATCCGATGGGGGCGTGGGTGGGACGCGGTTCACCGGAACACGTTGCGAGCCATCCGGCAGAACGGGTTTAGGTGGGCTGCCGGCGCACCCATTAATAAGTATCACTAACTGCATGACAACGACCGCGGTGATGGAACGGATCATGTCATCCTCCTCGGTTACCGAACTCAGTTGCCAAAACTTGCGGGTACCATCTGGTCCTGCAACCGTGCGGTATTGCCGGCGCGCTTAAGGACGAGCTCCTGCTGCTGCCCGGCAATCAGCCGGTCTTCGGAATCGGCGAGCATCCTGAAGAGCTGCAGCTTCGTCATTTCGTTGCCAACCGCCGTGCTCTCAATCTGGATGCGAGCCTCCAGTTCCGAAATGCCCTTCTGGTCCTGCGTCACATCGATCTGCTGCATCAGGCCCTGGATCTGGTCGAGCTCCTGGAGCTCCGTCTGGTACGCCTGTGTGCCGAATGCCTTGTCCTGGAACGGCTTGTTGAGCGCGCGCTGACAGACCTGCTGGTCGACGCCGTTCTGGTCCTCGCAGTTGTAGATCTCGCTCGCCGAGCGCAGCGTCTGCGCACTGCTGGTGAGACTCGCATATCCGCCGTTCTGAATCGCCGTATAGACGGACTGCCAGTTCGACGGCAGCGAGTTCGACAGAACCGGCTTGCTCATCAGGGACCCAAATCCACGGGTGCCACTGAGCGACTGATACAGCTGGAGCTCCTGCTGCACTTCCTCCTTCAGTTGCCCGACAGTCGCGATCGCCTGCACGACGTTCTGTGCGTCATACACAGGAATCCCCTGGGCACGAACGACGGAGGACAGGCAACCGGTCGCGGCGATTGCGCCTGCTATCAGAGCGCGCCGTACATGTGAAGTGGTCATGATGCTGACTCTCCATCGTTTCCCTGATCGCCCAGGTGCTCGCGGGCCGCACGCTGGTAGGCTGGCATCGAACCGCTTCCCGCTCCGCCATCCGAAATCTTTCCGCCCGGCCGGCGTGGACCGTGCCCGAAGCGCATGACGGCACCGACGCCGCGAAGCGCCTGGCGTGCGGCGTATCCCGCAACGAATGCACCAAACCCGGACAGGGTCGCGCCACCAGCCAGACCGGAGGCGACCCCAGGCAGTTGCCATCCGACAGTGGCCAGCAGGAGGCCCGTGACGCACATTCCCAGTCCCGCTCCCCAAGACGCTGCGCTGTCGAGTGCGCTGTGAACAGCGGCTGTCAGCGAGGACGCATTCGCATCGGGTGCCGAGGTCGTCACCTGGAACGGCGCGAGATCTGCGGAGAACGCGATCAGCGCCATGCCCAGAAACGCCGCAATGAGTACCTGCAACAGCGCGTAGTTCGCAATCTTCGCGGTCCATGCCTCGAAGAACCGGGCTGTCGGGCTGAATGCGCCACATGCGATGAACAGGGGGCCAAGGCCGAGCACAAGCTCCAGCAGCATCCTCGCCATCAGCACCTCGAATGCGAGGACGATCAGGAAGACCGAGGCACCGAGCGCGGCTACCAGCCCGCAAAAGAAATCGCCGATACCGGCCACGATGCCCGCCATGCTGAAGCCTTCGTGCGTCGCCTTGTTGAAGTAGGCATCCATCACGATGTCGATCTGCCGGTCATAGCAGTCGAGGGTCTGGTAAATGGAGGACGCGCTCGTACCCGTCACGCTGGCGCCACTCACCGTTCCGCAGCCGGCGTTGCCGGCTCCGGCATTCGCGGCCGCAGTCTGGATCGTCCGGGCCAGGCCTGAGGTAGCGCCCTCCACCGCGGTGACGATCTGCGACTGGTAGATGCCCGCACCGAGCGCAAAGGCAAGCATGATGGCCACCTTCATCCCACGCCACGCAAATGCCGGTACCGACTCATGGGCCTCGCCACGCACCACGGCGAAACCGTACACGATGATCCAGATCGTGAGGGCCGTCGTGACGACCGGCACCAGCGCACTGGAGAGCGCCGAGGACACGCTTGTGACGTACGTCGACATGCCGTTTTCGAGCGTGCCGCCAACCGCTGTGAAAAGGCCGCTCATCGAGCACCTCTTCCCGACACACGCGGGGCCAGCATGTTCAGGGCTGCCCCGGTCGCACGCCGTCGCGCCAGCCGTTCATGAAACACGGGAAGCCACGCAGCGGGTTCGTCGCCCACCTCGGCACGGATGCCGTCGAGCAGTTCGACGTTGTCCGTCGTTCCCGACAGCACGTCGAGCACGTCGCCGAGTCCGCCGAGATCCAGTCTGCCGATCGCCGAGTGGTGTCCCTGCTTGACAAGGAACAGGCGGCTGTTCTCCCCAAGCGTGCGAACGATATTGAATTCGGCCTCGGTGAGCTTGAAGCCGTGCACGTAGTCGTCGTAGTCCGCCCGCGGATTGGGCAGGAAGAAGAATGTCGCGGTCTGCTCGATGAGCGCCCGCGCGATAGGGCTGCGCAGGACGTCCGCCGGCGACTGCGTGTCGAAGATGCCCAGACCGTTCTGCTTGCGGATGGTCTTCTGCTTGTTGTTCGCGAAATCCGTAAATACCGGATCACCGAGGCGCTTCCAGAACTCGGTCATCACATAGATGAAGCGCCGCCCGTCGATCAGGCTTTCGGTCAGGTGCAGCAGGTACATCGTCACCGGCGTCGACACCTCCGGATCGTCCAGCAGTTCTGTATCGTCGAAGCCGAAGAGCTGGTTGTGGCTGAAATCCAGCAGGTCCGACGGGTTGTCCAGCACCCAGCCGAGCCGGCCGCCCGCACACCACTTGGTCAGTCGCGCATGCAGGCTGTTCTCGCCCACGTTGGGCATCAGCTGCCGCACCATCGACAGGCGCCGAAGCGGCTGTGCCATGCGGGCCACTTCCCGCACGGCACGCGAAACGTCGAGCTCATCCCTGGCCGAAAGCGGCGCACCCGTGTCGACGAGCCGGCGCACGAGGCGCTCCCAGAAATCCAGTACCGCCTCGTCCGGTTCGAGCTGGAACGGATTGAGCCCAGTCGGGACACCCCGGTGAAAGACGGTGTAGCGGCCGCCCACCGCGCGGATCGCGATCTCGGTACCGCGGTCCTTGTCGTAGACAACGCCCGTGACGCCATACTTCATCGCCATGGCAAGCAGGAACAGCTCAAGTACCGTCTTGCCCGCGCCCGCCTGCCCAATGATCTGGGTGTTGGCGAGTGCCTTCTCGTCGGCCGATTCCTTCTTTTCCGGAGTCGCGTGGAAGTTCAGATAGAGCGGCTGGCCGCTCGGCGTCTTGACAATGGTGATTGCCTCGCCCCACGGGTTGCCGTCGCGCTTGCCCGTCGCGAAGTTGTGCAGGCTCGCGAGCCCACAGAAATTGCGCGAGGTGAGCTTCGCCTCCCGTGGCCGGTAGCGCCAGTTGCCGGGCAGCTGCGCGAACCACGCCGCGTCCGCCACGAGGTCGACGAGCGCGGTCTGGAAGCCCACGTCCGCGAGCTGCGTGCGCGCCTTCGCCACGTGCCGCGCTACCTCGTCCGGGCGGTCCCCGAGCACGGCAAGCGAATAATGGTATTCGCCCAGGACGAAATCGCCATTGATCAGGTCGTTCAGCGCCTGGTCCATCGCCTCGACCTGTGACACCGCGACGTCCTCGCCGGCAATCAGCTGGTTGCGCTGTCGCTCAAGCGCTTCCTTTGCCGTGGGACGGTCAAGGATCGTGAAGCTCTGCGTCTCGATGTACTCGAAGTCGCCGTAGAGCAGACCGTCGAGCATCCCGGGCTCCGTTTCTTCGGGGTAGTCCTTCAGGTCGAGCAGCGCCGCGTAGCGCGTTGCGCCCGGCATGCGGATCTCGACCTTCTCGGTGCGGAAGAAAAGTCTCGACGTCGGCAGTGCCTCGGCAATGCGGCCAGACGGCACCGGTACGGGCTCCCAGGCGGCGTTGACGAGGTAACCGAGGAACTCCAGTGCCGCCGAGAAACGCACGGGCCGCTGCGTGTGGTGGATCTGCTTCGCGTCGCGAACCTGGTTCCTGTAGACGCCAAGGGCCACCGGATCCCACGGTTTCAGGCCCGATTCGACCTGCGCGGCGAGTTCCGCCATCACCTTCAGCGCCTCATACTCGTCCCGCCTGATATCGTCGGCGGTGCGACGGGCTGCGTGACTGAAGATGCGCCCCAGACGTGTGCGGTGCGGCCGGTAGACGACCGTCAGGTACAGCTCGTTGGCCATCATCCGGTAGCCCGCAAAGCTCGCGTAGTACCGTGTGGCAAGCTCCTGGCAGAACGGGTTGCCGTAAGGCGTGGCGAAGTGGTCAGTCACGCGCCGGCGGAGCCGATGGGACCAGAGTCCCACATGGCCACCCGGCAGGCTGCGCACGAGCTGGTTGAACCCTTCGTGACGCACCACGATGTCACCTGGATCGGCCGCCTCGAAGGCAATGCCGGCGATCTTCCACACGCGCAGATAGTCGCCTTCCCGCGTGCGGATCACGTGGTCGGTCACGTGCGATGAGAACGGCACGAAGTCCGCGAGCACGACCTCGCGTTCGGCCACATCGATGAGGTGCGGTTGCGCAGCCATGTCAGCCCCTCCTTTTGACGCGAACCGGCACGTAGGCGTGCGCGCCCCACAAGCGGCGATTACGCTGGCGAAACGCCATACGAACGCACAGCACACACTGCGCAAGCCGCTGGTCGTCGTGCCGCGTGACCGAACGCATCGTCACGAACACCGGAACGAGGAGCAGCACGATGCCGACGCCCACCGGCGGGCTTGCGAGCAGCGCCCAGATCGCGGGAATCAGGATGCTGCCGCCCATCATCAGGAACGGCACAAGCGGCACGCCCCACAGCATCGCGGGTCGTGTGCAGCCCTTGAAGACGGGATCCCTGAGCTGGTCCATGTGCGCCTCCGGATCAGCTCGTCGGGATCAGCATCGCTGCGATCACCGTGGCGCAGCCCACGAACAGGCCGCCGATGAACACGTTGGCGATATCGCCAAAGCGCGCGTGCTGGAACATCATCTTGAAGCCCGCCCAGATGATTGAGATCGAGCACACCACTGCACCCACGCTGAGTAATGTGGTCTGGATCGTTGTCAGCAGGGTGTTGACCTGAGAGAGCTGCGCATATGCCGGCGTCACCGTCAGTGCCAGCAGGGGCGCAATCGCGAGCCCGCGCCGGACGGCTCGCGCCGACCCACGCATCCACGTCTCCCGTGGAATATTTCTCCATTTGATTTGTAGTCCTGATTTCATGGGCTGCTCCTGTTACACACATGGGTCTCGCTTGGTCAGAAGACGACCGCGCTTTCCTGCGCCATGTCGCCGGGTAGACCAGTCTGGCGATTTCGTCTGCGGCCCGTGGTCGAAGGCGTTCCATCCGGGATGCGCGACGGACCGGAACGCGCGCCCTGCGGACTGGACGGAATGACGCGAATGGGCGGGACGTCGGCGGCAGTCGCCGGAACCACCGGATCAGGGAGCGCAGCTTCGGCGACGACCCTCTGCACATAGCCCGTGCGAAATCCCGTGGAAAAGTCGCCGCTCGCGTAGCACGACAGCCCCGCGCGCAATGCGTCCTGCGCTCCTGCATACTCGTGCCGCGCGCGCTCGAAGCAGCCCTGGAGGATGGCCGCGCCGGCGGCGAGATTGCGGCACGGATCGAAGACGGTCTCCGGCGTCAGGCCGAACCGGATCCAGTTCGCCCGGTTTACCTGCGCGAGACCTGCGCTGTAATCCCACCCGGCCGCCTCCAGCGCGCGCGCCGTCGCAACGGCCTCGTTGAGGTTCGCTGGCTGGCGCTCGAGACGGCCATGGACAACCCCGATCGCGTACGGGTTGAAACCCGACTCGACCCGCACGATGGCTGCCATCGTGGCGGGAGCCACGGCCGGCGCGCACTGCTGTGTCAGGGCCAGGAATGCGGTGAGTGGAATCATTTGCCACCTCCCTGACCGCCCGAGCTTTCGTACTCCCGCTCCAGAAAGAGACGTGCGGACTGGGTCGGCTCGTACGGGATAACGGTACTGCCGGCTCCGTAGAACTCAGTGGTCGTGCGGTCTGCGCCTCCCGCGTCCCACCACACCCGCGTGTACAGGGCGCCGTCGATTTCGACATTGATTGCGCCGCGCGCATTGCATAGCAGCTCACTCTGCTCAGGGCCGCCCCAGTACAGCAGGTCCTCGCGGCAGTACCCGGTGCCCGCAAAGATGTTCACCGCCGACGTCCCCTGCGAGCCACCTGCACCGAAGTCACACGCCGGAAAAGGATCGCCATGGCGCAAGGCTGCCCACAGCCTCTCGATCGGCGGGACACACTCGCCATACTGCTCAGGGCCACCGGGATTCGAGAGACACAGGATCACCTGGCAACCCCAGTCGTCGGCATGGGCAGTGCCAGGCGCCAGGATTGATGCACCGACGAATGCGGCGAGGACAATCAACCAGCGGCGCAACACCCGCAGCAGCCCGCGGCCGGCGATGGCAATGTCGAATGAGATGGCTGCGTCATGCATCGCACACCTCTGCACGACGAAGGGCAGGCATTGCACCGTTCCCGATTGCATCGAGCCGGCGAGCGAGGACCTCCAGACAGGCGACTACTGTCCGCGAGGATTCGGCTACCCGGACATCCTGCGCGGCTGGCCGGCCGCGCGGCACTGAGGAACCCGCGGCGCGCCCGACAGCTGTCAGGCGGGGCAGCCAGGCGTATCCGAGGGGAAAAGCCTGGTCTGCGATCAGCCATTCACGCAGCGTCGTTTCCATCACCTTCACCCACGCTTCTTCCATCGGTCCAGGGATTGCGACGACGGGCAGAAGCCCGACAAAGTGCAGTGCCGGATTCAGTCGCGCCCGGACGTTGCGGATCCCGTACGTGCCGTTGATGATTTCCGAGGCGCAGTCGACGCATTCCGGCGACATCGCTATGGGGCTCAGTACCGCGTCCACCAGCGCCTCTGCACAGACAGCGCGCAGGTCGGGCAGCACGGGAGTATCGATCAGGCACACGTCGAACCGCGGCGCCACCACGCATAGCAGATGACGAAGGTTCGCGTAGTAGCGGGTGCGGGCGGGATCGTCACGCGAGCGTAGACCGTCGACGGCGTCGCCGCTGAACACGCGAACGCAGCCGCCGGGCGCGGGTCGGGCGCGCCCGGGCGGGTCCGGCACCGGGTTGCCGGACCCGATCGCGTCATGCTGCCCGCTGGCGAGCATCTGTGCGCAGCGCGGCGGCTCGGCAAGGTCCAGTACCAGCACGCGCCAGTGATTGACGCGATGCAGGTGACGGGCAAGCAGGCAGGTCAGCATCGTCCTGCCTGAGTTACTCTTTGCCGAAATGATCAGAAGCGATTTCATGGTTCATCGTCCTCAGCCGCGCCCGCTGTCGATGAACCTGCGAAGAAAAAGGAACCCGCGGCGCCAGAGAGGCTGACCGCGGGCTCAACGGGGGATCATTGCATCAGCGCCAGAAAGCAGAAAAGCCTGCAGATGCAGGCTTTTTGCGAATGCGTCACGGCACACCACGTCGTCGCACAGACATCGAACTGCGGGGCCGCTAACGCGTACTCGGTCGTGCGGGGCACGTTGACCGGATCAGATTGTTGGCTTCAATCTAGTTCAGCCCAAGACGCAATGCAAGCGCCCGGGAGAGCGTCTCCGCCTATCCATCTACCCACGTGTTCCATGGAGTTCTATCGTGTTCCCAAAAAAATTTCACATCTTGGAGCTTCGACACCGACACCCGCCAGCGGAACGACGCCGCGCAATAAAATGCGGGCCGCCCGGGGCATTATCGCCCGAAAACAGGCTCGCGCGTTTCATGTTTCTTCGGCCGGAGGTAGCCCGCTGGCACCAACTTCCTTCATCCTGCCGGCAAGGGCTTGCGCGAGCGCTAAACGCGCTGCCGCGAGTTCTAGGTCGAAGCGTTGCGCCGGCCGCCGGGCTATGCGCAGCCGTCGGCAAACAACCTCGCGATCGGCATGCCACAGATAGACCATCCTCAGTATTTCCCGATGCGACGGATGCAACGTCTGCCATGCTTTCATCACCAGCGCCGCATCGATCGGATCATAGGCACCGCGTGACACGTTTCCCCAGTTCTCAAGTCGACGGGCGAGGGGCGCCTCGGCGAGGTCGCGGCTCATGGCAACGACTCCGCATTGTCCCGGTGTTCCGGCTCCGGTGCCCGGTAACGCGCCGGATTCGCGAGAAACTGCCCGATGTCAGTTGCGCGCCAACCTACCATCCGGCCCCCCAGTGATATTGCCGACGGAAACGTGCCGACCCGCATGCGCCGGTATATGGTTGAGCGTGATAGCCCCGTCTTCGCTTCGACCTGCCGGCGGCGCAATATCGCCCGAGATTCGTTGTCTTCGACGGACATGACTTCCCTCCTGTGTTTTCTTTCCGGCCCGGATGGCCGGACCACAGAGGGCATTCAAGCAGCGATTGCGTCCGTCAGCCAAACCCGTCTTATCGTCGGGAGGCACCGTCGTGAAAGCCTGACCGGTCACCATGTGAGACGAACCCCAGTCGGTATCTTTAAGAGTTACTAAACGATTCAGGATAGGTGCATTACGAAGGAGAAACGACGATGATCGGTGCCGATCCGGGACAATAGCTCGAA
The DNA here is from genome assembly GCF_014201055.1 of Paraburkholderia sp. CI2. Classification (NCBI taxonomy): domain Bacteria; kingdom Pseudomonadati; phylum Pseudomonadota; class Betaproteobacteria; order Burkholderiales; family Burkholderiaceae; genus Paraburkholderia; species Paraburkholderia sp. CI2. The sequence continues at coordinate 148,831 of NZ_JACHDL010000008.1, read as the reverse complement.
AGCTACGTTGCGCAGCTCGTCGAGTCCGGGCGATACGGCTCAAAGTGAGGTGGGTCGCGAAGGCGTGTGCTCCATCCGGGATCGCGAGACGTAGCCCGCCTCGCTCGACGCCTCGATACCCGCGGCCTGGCCGATGCAGACGGTGGCCGGACAAATCCGGCCGACGAAGTAGTCGACAGGCTTGACTTTTCCGCCTCACTGGCGCCGGCCGAACGGGCAAGCGTGCCAAGACACCAGCGGATCGACAGGGACGCCAGAACTTCGTCCTCATACCAGCGCCCAAGTGTTGCCTGACGACACGCTGTGTTATTGCATCGTAACGCCATGCAGCGTAAACGTCGATTCGCCTCGAAAGTAGTAGTCGTACCTAAGGGCCGCCGACGGATTCCCGCCCACGACACCAACACGCTGCGTGCTCCGACCTGTGGACTCGCCCCCACCTGTATGAATCGTCCGTAAGATCATTGTTGCCACCCGTTCGTACTGGACGTAGAACTGCGCTGCCCGTAACCGGTCCCCTTCCGGAGCCACGCGGTTCTCTCCCGTCACGCCGTTGAGAAAGAGCGACGCCGTATGAAGGCTTTGGACGGTGGCCGCCGCGGAAACGGCCCCACGAAGTACAACCCATTCGCGCTGCAGTTGGCCTGCCCTGCTCTACATGGTACCGTTTCGCTCATGACGAACCCCGGTGCTTTCGCCAGCAAGGGCTGCGAACTACGGGGACCATTCAAGCAAGTGGATCAAGCGACGGGCAAACCCGTCTTACCGTCAGAGCGCCCCGTCAGGATCGGGGTCGCGTGTGATGACGACTATCAGCTTCTTTTAGCCAGTCAGGCCGAATCGCAGAAGCGTACGTCTGTCCGCTGCGCGACGCTTCTCCATTGGGCTGGCCTTTTAGGTTTAATCGTTTGTCGATCGCATGCGCGACCACAGACGACTTGGGCGGATTGTTCTCGTCATAGCTCGACCAGAACGTGTGCATGATATCGAACATCCCGGACAGAATTTCGGTGATGAACGGCAGGTGAATTGTGATTCCGTCGGACTGCTCCGACGGCCCCGCGCTCGTGTACAGGCAGGCTTTCCACACTGGAATTATCGCACGTAGAGAGTCAATTTCCTCCTCCAGCCCTTCCTCGGTTGCATGATGCAATGCTACCGTGCGCAGCAGCGCCTTCCCCATCTCAGCTAACTGTCGATCCTTTTCTCGCAACCGCTCGGTTAGCCGGCGGACATCGGCCTCGGCCCGGTCCACGCGCCGCTGCAATGTGTTGAAGGTAGCCCTTGAGACGATTCCGTCGCAAGCGCCTGGTGCCTGGCACGCGTTATGTGAGTGATCCATGATCGTCCTCATTGGCTGCAGCGTTATGCCGCATCACTCTCTGCCCCCCGACGGGTCCGCTCAAAACTTTCCCGCATGACCAGATGGGCCATCTCCTTCATCGACGGGCTTGGGCCTGTTGTGCAATGACGCGCCCTGCGTTTTTCTTGTTCGGTGACGCTTTGGTCCCACCGACGTAAAATCGGCTTATCTTCACAAACAAAATATCCGTCACTCCGACTCCTAACTCCATACAGCTACGCTAAAGCTACGGGGCGATGCCGTGACGGCAGTTCTGACGTACAGAAATCCGCCAATTCGAACCAAGAGTTGCAGACCGTTAGCGAGCTGCTCAGTAAGCGAGAGTTTAATCCGTCACTCCTAGCATCGGGGCGATGCCATTTTGCATTGACTTTTGAAAAAAACATGCTAGGAGCGAATTATGTATAATTTGGATGCCCTCAAGAAATTTGACCTGATTATCGACGCACGAAGCCCACGCGAATTTGCCGAAGATCATTTGCCTGGGGCCATAAACCTTCCGGTCGTCTTCGACGATGAGTATGCGGAAGTCGGTACTACTCATCGCACCAATCCGATGCGCGCGTATCAGATCGGTGTCGCCTACTCCCTAAAGAACATCGCTCGGCACCTCGAGCTTCCGCTTTTTCGGAGCGATCGACGAATGTCAGTCCTGGTTTATTGCTTCCGTGGTGGGAAGCGAAGCAAGCTTTGGACAGACGCTCTGGAAACGATCGGCTACAAGGTCGACAGGCTGCCAACTGGTTGGAAAGGATATCGAAATTGGGTGCGTCAGACTCTCGAAGAGGTCCCCGCGCACTTGCAGTTCAATGTGCTCTCTGGCCCCACCGGATGCGGAAAAACTCGACTGCTACTCGCGCTACGGACGGCAGGTGCACAGGTCATCGATCTAGAGGACCTTGCCTCGCACCGCGGCTCGATCATTGGGGCAATTCCAGGGCGAGCCCAACCAAGCCAGAAATTTTTTGACAGCCTTTTGCTTGCCGAGATAAGTCGTCTGGACTCGGCAAAGCAGATTTGGATCGAAAGTGAAAGCAAGCGAATCGGTCACGTCCAATTGCCGACTGCGCTGTTCCATAGAATGCATGGCGGACGTTTATTCGCCGTCGAGACCCCGATGCGCGAAAGAATTGGAATGTGGCGTCGCGAGTATCCCCACTTCGAAATAGACCCCACGGGCCTAGTCACACAACTTGGCCACCTAAAAGCACTCGTAAGCGGGGCGACACTACAGAAGTGGGCGTCGATGGCTGAACGCCGCGAGATCGAAGCTCTCTTCGAGAGCATCATGGTCGACTATTACGACCCTGCGTACACTCGCTCGACGAAAAAAAATTATTTGCATACGGAGCACGCCATCAAGATCCAACTTGAAACGCTTGACTCATCGTATCTCGCAAACGTCGCAAGACGTTTGATTTCTGACAGTGACGCTCTGACGTCGCCGCCGCCTGAGTAAGACCTTCGTTCGTCGATTCATTATCGAAAACCAGAACGGCGAGAGAAGCGTCAACCAAAGCATTTGAAAGTAACCACCCGGCAAAGTGGTTCGTTGCGCGGTGAGACTCTGATATGGCGTTTCACCGTCCTGATGGTGAGCATTATGGAAGCCGTTGTTCACGAGTAGGCAGTTCGACAACCAAAAGTCAACATCCCACGACGTAAGCGCAGTGCGCGAAATGTCCGCGTCGAATCCGTAGTGCTGCATGTACCCGACTGCTTCAACGACAAACACGCTCACAACAGCGTATCCGATATAGAAAAGCGCAATTTTCCATTGCAGAAGCGCGGCGAAGCCCAGCAACAATATTGTGAAAAGTGCATTTCGAAAAAGGCTATGCGGTACCTTTCCCCCCGGATGGGAACGCCGCGAAAACGACGAGACCAACCCCGCTGCATAAGAGCGTCCAACATGACACCATACCGTCGTGCCCAATGAAGCAGTCGAACCGAATTGCGGATTTCCAACATGTCGATGATGCAGTTGGTGCGCAATCCGGTAATGCGGATAGCCGGCGATGACGAATGCCAGGTCACTAACGTGCTGCCATATTCTGGCTGGTCGGTGCGTAAGCTCATGCAGGTGTGCCATTGCGGTCGCGCTTAACACTCCGCACGCGACGCCAAGTCCGATCAGTTCCACCCATGATGCAGTTGACGCACGGTGCGCACCGATTCCGAGTGCCAAGGCCCAAGAGAAAGCAAACCAGCCAGGTACCTGATCTTCATCTGTTTTCCCAATGGCTTGCCCCGACCTGGGGGCTCCTCGCCCTATCGTTGCGTCCAGCGCAGGAACAACGAACAGGACCACAGCCACAAATGCCCAAGGGCGTCCGACAAAGAACAGGGCGCCTGCAGCCGTGGGTAAAGTGAGCGAGAGCCAAAACGCTCTACCCGAGTTACGCCAGAAGGTCATTCACTTCCGCGAACTTAACCGCTTCTGAGATGTGCGAAACACCAATCTTGTCCTTTATTTTTCTATAGTTTACGTAGACGGTCTGAACGGAGATGTCCATCTCGCGAGCAATGTCTTCCGCAGTAAATCCACTTCTAAGGTACCCCACTACACGCAGATCCATTTCAGTAATACCATGCGCCTCAAGGACCTCGCGTCTAGCCATTCGGATGGACCAATCGAGCAATTCCATGGCAAGCGCTCTGAAATACAATCGGTGCGCGGTCAGTCTCTTTTCCCCGACAGCCTGGCTATCTTCAGATCCGATGTACAGAACACCCATACGCTCTGTGGCGCTGGTGTGGACCGGCACGACGATCCCGCTTCTGAAGCCGTGTTCGCTAGCCGCGACGAGCATTTCGCGCTGGCCTTGTGTTTCGGCGACAATCTGGGACCCCGTTATCGGAGCGGTGTTGCTTCGCGCATACTCCAAGAACGGGTCGGTCATATACCATTTATTGGCGTTATACATCTGGCACCATTCTGGGCGGCAGCCAATGAGAAAGCGATGCGTGGCACGACTAGCCGTTGTCGCGCTGGAATGAAGCGAAACGAAGACATACGACTCCCCACCAAGCGCTGTGACGATTGATTTGACGCAATCTGCCAGTTCAGAGTCGTCCTTGGCGGCCATGAGTTCTTCGAAGAGACTGCCAACTTCACGGGACGCCTGTTGGGCAATCATTTCCTCACCCTCCTCAACCCCTTCACGCGCTTGCCTAGCTATTCGGCCACGCGATTTTCTACAAGGTGACGCCGAACTTCGTAATACAACGGAGCCAGTTCCTCCGAATACGGGTCCGCGTCTGCAAATCTGTGTAGATCGCCTAAGGCAGAAATAGGCAGCACTTGAACAGACGCTGTTTGATCCCTTTCAATAAGCCGCCGTTCAAGAGAAAAACCGCGCGCCGCCAGGAAAAGGCTGAGCATGACGTGTTCCCCACCGATATTGAGCCCGCGCTCAAAAACAAGACTCTTCATCATCGGCTCCGGCAGGGCGATTGCAATGACCACAAGAAGAGCAGGCGATCCCTTCGGGATCGATTATCGAGACGCTCGTGATAAAGTCCTCGGATCCACAAGCGAAACATTCGACAATCAAACCGTCATACTCGGTGCCGCAGCACTGGCAAGTAAGGCGGTGAATCTCCCCTGCAGCAAGGACTTCCCAACCGTCTTCCATCGGGAAGCTACACTTGGGGCAAAGAAATCCCAGTTCGGATATTACGTTTGTCATATTCGAAAGCTTTATGAAACAATTCGCGTTCCGACAAGTAATGACTTAGCTTAGCACTGTCTTATTTCGTCTGCGCAATCAGCCACAATTTGCCGGTGGTTCCCAATGAACTGGAGCGCCACCTCACTGCAACAGCACCGAACCAAGTCTGGAAGGAGTGATATCACCCGTCTCGCGAAGACCGAGGGCTGGTGTACCGTCAAATCCTCGAAGCGAAATTTGCAATGCCAGACGAACTACACGAATCACCCTAGAATGGGAGCAAGGTACAGCGAAAGGTAAGCTCAATGCCTTTACGAATCAAGCTCGTGAGGCCACCTGGCGCGCGCCCTTACCATTCACGATGGTTCCAACCGTACTGGAGAACCGGGGCGTCTTTGCCTGACTAGCAAGCAATTGCGTGCGTCGATGGCGTCCCGCATAAAATACCTGGCAGTACGACGCACGGTACGTTTATTGCACGGATGACAACATCGCACTCGGACTACCAGAATAAGCCACTTCATCCTGGCCCGCGCCGTCCCGCCTCCATGCGGTTAGCGATCCATGCGTCAATCTCGCTTTCCAGCCATGCTACTCTGCCGCCGCCAATCTCCACCGGCCGTGGAAATTTCCCGACCGCCAGATACCGGTATACAGTGCTTGCACCGAGGCCAACGCGGGTACGTACCTCGCGAAGGCGAATCAGGCGCACTCTCGCGCCAGCGCGTTCGACAATCTGTTCGTCCATTGTCCTGGCCCTCCCGACTACGTCCGGATAACCCCGGACATCGCCAATCTAGCTTGTCGCAGAAGGCGCTGCAAACTTGCGATGAGGAACAGGATTGCGGAAATCCGGAGCCACACTCCGAAGGCGATTTCCCCTGGATTCCCTGCTGTTCCCACTCTCCAGGGACGACGGGGCAATCCTCCCACCGGCAAGCCACCAGCGAGCGAAACTTCGCGATTTGCCCGAAACTAATCCTTGCGGCCCGTGAGAGATGCGTGCGCCAGGAAACGCTACCTGTTCGCAGCGGCCGCGCCGACAAGGCCTCAGACAATCCGCGCACGACATCAGGCTGCTTTCGCTTTCGGGCTGCAGTAAGCCACCCAGTCATCCATCATCTGCCTGCGTCGCTGGAACATGTCCCCTCGACGATAGGCGGCCTCAACCTTGTCGTCCACCGCGTGAGCGAGCGCCATTTCGGCCATTTCGTTGGGGTACGTCGTACATTCGGCGGCCCAGTCGCGGAAGGTCGAACGAAAGCCGTGCACGGTGAGGTCGCCGCGCTGCATGCGGCGAAGGACGGTAAGCATTGCCATGTTCGACAGCGGCTTGCCCTTCTTCGCGCCCGGAAAGACCAGTTCTCCGTCCGTCTCATCAAGCAGGCGGCGCACCAGCGCAAGAGCCGACGCGGACAGCGGAACCCGATGCGGGCGCTCAGCCTTCATCCGCTCCGCAGGGATTGTCCACGTCGCGGCATCGAGATCGAACTCGCTGCGTATCGCGCCGATCACTTCGTTGGTCCTGCCCGCAGTGAGAATCACGAGTTCCAGCGCGCGTGCTGCGAGACCATCCTGAGCCTTGAGAGCCTTCATGAATGCGGGCACTTCGCCGAAGGGCAACGCGGGATGGTGCCGAACCTTGCGCACCCTGATGCGCGCAGGCAGGATTTTGTCGAGATGGCCTTTCCATCGTGCCGGGTTCTCTCCCTCCCGATACCTGTGCGCGGTTGCCCAGTCAAGCACCGACTCGATGCGCCCCCTCACGCGACTGGCCGTCTCGGGCTTCGCCTCCCAGATGGGTTCGAGAACACTCAAGACGAGCGTTGTATCGATATCGCGCACGGAAAGCTGGCCGAAAAATGGAGAAGCGTAAGTGGCCAGGGTGTTCTCCCATTGCGTCACGTGCTTTTCATTTTTCCACCCTGCACGGTTGGCCTTGATGAATGCCTTGGTGCACTCATCAAACGTCTTGTTATGTGCGGCCATCGCAAGCTGCTGCGCGCGTTCGGCACGGCGCGCCTCGATCGGATCGACACCTTCGAAAAGCATCTTCCGGTAGCGGGCTGCGAGCTCGCGTGCATCGGCAAGCGAGACGACATGCAGTGGCCCCAGGCCCATCTCACGCAACCGGCCCTTGCGCCTGAAGCGGTAGACCCATGAGCGCGTACGCGCCACCGACACCTGAAGGTACAGACAACCGCCATCGCAGTAATGGCCAGGCTGCTTCAGACGCGCGACGCCGAGCGCGGAAAGACGGTGGATGGAGCGTGAAATCGTGCTCATGACTGCCTCCTTTCTACCCATACTACTACCCATACTTTTGTTTGCGATTGGGTGGTATGGAGCGGGAAGGTCCGGCACAAGAAAAAACCCCGGAAGGCCCATGTGGCGGCCTTCCGGGGTTTGGTCCGGGACATTGTGAGATGCCCCGGGAGGTGCTCCTGGCGGAGACGGAGGGATTCGAACCCTCGATCCAGGTTTTGGCCCAGATGCTCCCTTAGCAGGGGAGTGCCTTCGACCTCTCGGCCACGTCTCCCAAACTTTCTGTCGCACAGGGAGTCAGTGCGACGAAGCCAAGATGATAGCGGGCCGGGCCGATAAGGTCAATGTCTGACGAACATTATTTGTGCCAACGTGGCGTCTCATCACGCAATTCATTCACATGAACGCCACAAAACAAACGGGACGCTCCAGAGCGCCCCGTTTTTCCCGCCACTTATGCCTGATCGAGTTCGAAGGCCTTATGCAGCGCGCGTACCGCGAGCTCCATGTACTTTTCGTCGATCAACACCGAAATCTTGATCTCCGAGGTCGAGATCATCTGAATGTTGATGCCCTCTTCCGACAACGTGCGGAACATCTTGCTGGCGATGCCGACGTGCGAGCGCATCCCGACGCCGACCACCGACACCTTCGACACCTTCGGGTCGCCCAGCACCTGCTCGGCCTGGACGTGCGCCTTTACCGTGCCGGTGAGGATTTCCATTGCACGCGCATAGTCGCCGCGGCCAACCGTGAACGTGAATGCCGTCTTGCCCTCGACGCTCTGGTTCTGGATGATCATGTCGACATCGATATTCGCGTCCGCCACCGGGCCGAGAATCTGATACGCGATGCCCGGCTTGTCGGGCACGCCCATCACGGCGATACGAGCTTCGTCGCGCTGGAACGCGATACCCGAGATGACTGCTTTTTCCATGGTCTCGTCTTCTTCAAAAGTAATCAGGGTGCCCGACTTCATTTCTTCGTCGAGTGGCATCAGCGGATCGGTCAGGCTCGACAGCACGCGCGTTTTCACCTGATATTTGCCGGCGAATTCCACCGAGCGGATCTGCAGCACCTTCGAACCCAGGCTGGCCATTTCCAGCATTTCTTCGAACGTCACGCGGTCGAGCCGGCGCGCTTCTTCAACGACGCGCGGGTCCGTCGTGTACACACCGTCGACATCCGTGTAGATCAGGCACTCGTCGGCCTTCAGCGCGGCCGCGACCGCGACTGCCGACGTGTCCGAGCCGCCGCGGCCGAGCGTCGTGATGTGGCCGTCCGGGTCAATGCCCTGGAAGCCGGTGATCACGACCACCTTGCCGGCTGCGAGGTCTTGCATGACGCGCTCGCCGTCGATGTCGCTGATGCGCGCTTTCGTAAACGCGCTATCGGTCTTGACCGGCACCTGCCAGCCTGCGTAGCTGACCGCTTCGACGCCGGCTTCCTGCAGCGCGATCGCGAGCAAACCCGAGCTGACCTGCTCGCCGGTGGCGGCGATCATGTCGAGCTCACGCGGGCTCGGTTGAGTCGTGATTTCTTTCGCGAGGCCAAGCAGGCGATTGGTTTCGCCGGACATTGCCGACGGCACGACGACCATCTGATGGCCGGCCATGTGCCATTTCGCGACGCGCCTGGCGACGTTCTTGATGCGCTCGACCGAGCCCATCGAGGTGCCGCCGTATTTATGTACGATGAGTGCCATTGTCGTTCTGAACTGGAAGAGAAACCGCGCTGGCGCGCTGGAGACGACCGCACAGAAAGCACAGGGGCGCAACGTCTCGTGAACGGCGGCAAAGTGTGTGGCGGCGTAGATGCAGCACGCGTGCAGCACGCGCGGATTTGCCCGGGATGAAATCGCAAATGGCTGATCGGAATTGAACGGCGACGACGGATCACGCACGCCTGCCGGCACTAACGACCGATAGCGACAAAAGCGACGGCGAAATCGGGTCGGGCAAACAAGTTAAAGTACCTGATTAGGCGCAAAAAGACAAGACGCAACGAGCGCTCAAATGCGTCGAATCAGGCCTGCAATTGCCTGTTTTATCGTTGATTTGCGCCCTGTTTCACGCTTTCGACATCTGCACGCACGGCTTGCGCGACTGTCCGACCGGCGCTCAGGCGATCAGCAGATCCTCGCGCCAGACGATTTTCACGCACGCTTCGCGCTCCGGAGATGCGTCGCGCACGGTCCCGCGATTCACGCCGATCAGCGGCACGAACAGCAGTTCATCGCCAACGTAAAGCAATGGCACGTCGCGCTTCCATGCGGGAATGCCGCGCTCCTGAAACAGGTTCTTCAGCGTGCGGCTGGGCGTGTTCGGCACACCGATGCGCATGCGTTCTCCGCCGCGGCGCGCCCGCACGCTTAGAGAGGCTCGTTGCAGGACGCTGACAGGAACGATGTCGCATGCTTCGTTACGTGGCGCTGCGTGCGCTGCATCGGCTACGTCGGAAGCAGCGGCTGCATCCACAGCGGCTGCATCCACCATCGCGAACACGAACGTGCCGCGCCATTGCGGCAAATGCCAGATCTCTTGCCCTTGCCACGCGAGTTCACTGATCTCGCGCTCGACGAGCGCGGTTTCGTCGGCGGGTTCGCTGCTATCGCCGGCTTCCCAGTAGACGAGGCCGCGATAGCTGCGCAACGCATGCCCCGCATGATCGATGCGGAGCCGATGTCCGTCCTGCCCCGCAGCCACTTCGCGCAACTGCCGCAGTGCATCCGCGACACGTGCGCTCGATGCCGCGACGAAGCCGAGCGTACGCATCCAGTAGCGCAGCAGATTCAGCGCGCGATCGTCGTCGAGAGCGAGCAGCACGTCGTGCGCGAGGGCGCGTCCTTCATCGCGCGACGCGCTTTCCATGTCGGCGCGCGCGAGCGTGTCGAGCAATCGCTGCGCCGATGCCGAATGCGCGGCCGTGCGCGCGAGCGCATCGCGAAAGCCCGGGAAGTGCACCGCGAGCGCCGGCATCACCTGATGACGCAAGGCGTTGCGCGCATAACGCGTGTCCGCGTTCGATTCGTCGTCGATCCAGCGCAGCTTGCGCGCGCTCGCATAGTGTTCGAGCTGCGCGCGCAGCAGATGCAAAAGCGGCCGCACACGTGTCGTCGACGCACCTGTCGGCAGCGTGCCGGGCGCCATCGCCGCGAGACCCGCGAGCCCCGCGCCGCGCAGCAGTTGCAGCAGCACGGTCTCGGCCTGATCGTCCGCATGCTGCGCGAGCCATAGCGTGCCAATGCCGTGCGTTGCGCACATCGCGTCGAGCGCGCGATAACGCGCGTCGCGTGCCGCGGCCTCGATGCTCAGGCCCGGCGCGCGCGAAACATCCACGCGTCGCGCGTCGAATTCGACGCCACGTTCGCGCGCGAAAGCCTCGCAGTGCGCGAGCCACGTATCGGCATGTGGACTCAATCCATGATGCACGTGCAGCGCGATACAGCGCGACGCACCCGCGACGCGCACCGCCGCATCGAGGAGCACGCTCGAATCGACGCCGCCGCTGAATGCGACCGCAATGCGCGCGTTCGAATCGAGCCCGGAGAGCGCGGCGCCGAGCGCCTCGATCACGAGGCGCTCGGCGGATGAGTCGGCGGTGGTGGTCACGTCGTTAGCGCGGAAAGCGCCGGTGGACGAAAGAGACAGGCCAACGCGCGGGCTTATGCGCCCGGCGTCGTTTCCTTGAATTTGCCGTACGCCATCAGCCGTTCGAAACGGCGTTCGCGCAGGTCGTTGGTGCTCATACCCTGGAACTGGCGCAGCGAATCGGCGAGCGCACGGCGCAGCATCGCCGCCATGCCCTTCGGATCGCGATGCGCGCCGCCGAGCGGCTCGTTGACGATCTTGTCGATCAAACCGAGCGCCTTCAGACGATGCGCGGTCAGACCGAGCGCCTCCGCTGCTTCCGGTGCCTTGGCGGCGCTTTTCCACAGGATCGATGCGCAGCCTTCCGGCGAGATCACCGAGTAGGTCGAGAACTGCAACATCAGCACGCTGTCGCCCACCGCGATAGCGAGTGCGCCGCCCGAGCCGCCCTCGCCGATGATCGTCGCGATCAGCGGCGTCTTCAGCTCGGCCATCACGTACAGATTGCGGCCGATCGCTTCGGACTGGCCCCGCTCTTCCGCGCCGATGCCCGGGTACGCGCCCGGCGTGTCGATGAACGTGAAGATCGGCAGGCCGAACTTCTCGGCGAGGCGCATCAGCCGCTCGGCCTTGCGATAGCCTTCCGGACGCGGCATGCCGAAGTTGCGTAGCGCGCGCTCCTTGGTGTCGCGGCCCTTCTGATGACCGATCACCATGCACGCCTGGCCGTTGAACCGCGCGAGACCGCCGACGATCGACAGATCGTCCGCGAAGTTGCGGTCGCCATGCAGTTCATGGAAATCGGTAAACAGCTCGCTCACGTAGTCGAACGTGTACGGACGCTGCGGATGACGGGCGATTTGCGAAACCTGCCACGGTGTGAGGTTCGCATACAGATCTTTGGTGAGCTGCTGGCTCTTCTTGGACAGCCGCTCGATCTCTTCCGAAATATCGACGGCCGAGTCGTCCTGCACGAAGCGCAATTCTTCGATCTTCGCTTCGAGTTCAGCGATCGGCTGTTCGAAATCCAGAAACGTGGTCTTCATTGGTTGTAATCCTTGGACTTACCGGGCAGCGCGTATTCTAACCGCGTGCGCCGATGTCAAAACCATTTCTCAACTATCGATATCATATACGCGATAGTCTTTGAAACGGCTTCGTTTCCTGTTCTTCTTTAGTAGTCGACCGGTAACGGATCGAGACTACGCCACATGTACCAGGTCGCCACCGTGCGCCACGGCTCCCAGTTCGCGGCAACCTCGCGCGCTTCGCTGCGCGTGACGGGTTCGCCGCTGAAATAGTTGACGCTGATCGCGCGGATCAGGCCGAGGTCGTCGAGCGGTAGCACATCGGGACGCGACAGGTTGAAAATCAGGAACATCTCCGCGGTCCAGCGGCCGATGCCGCGAATCTGCGTGAGTTCGGCGATCACCGCCTCGTCGTCCATCGACGTCCACTTGCCGACGTGCAACGCGCCCGACACGAAATGCCTCGCGAGATCGAGCACGTATTCGGCCTTGCGTTTCGACAAACCGCACGCGGTCAGCTTCTCGAGACCGAGCTTGATGAACTGCTGCGGCACGAGCTTCGGACACGCGACTTCGACCCTCGCCCACACGGCCTGCGCCGACGCGACCGAGATCTGCTGGCCGACCACCGAGCGCGCAAGCGTGACGAAAGGATCGCTACGACTCAGCAAATGCACGGGGCCGAACTTCGGAATCAGCTTCTTCAAAATGCGATCGCGCTTGACGAGATCCGCGCACGCCTTGTCCCAATACGCGGGACGCGTGACTTCAGGCGCGAGAGCGCCGATCTGCACCGGCACCGCGACTTCGTTCGCGAGCGATGCGACACCGGCCGCTTCGCCGCCCGCGCTGGCCGTGCTCGCCGAGGTGGCCGATACGCGCGTCTTGCGCACGACTTCGCCCGCGTTCGTGTCGCGCGCGAGTTCCTGCACGTCGCCGGCGAGCTCGGCCGCGAGTTTGGCCGGCAACGCACCGTTGCCCTTCGCACGCGACGCCGTTTTCGCGCGTTTCGCAGGCGCGTGCGCAGCTTCAGTGGCCGCGCCATTGAGCGAGCGTTTGGCTGCGCTCTTCTTTGCCGCGGTCGAGTCGGCTTTCGCCGCCGCCCCGCCCGCCGTCGAGGGCGCTTTGTCTACCGCGCCGCCGCCCGCACGAGTCGACTGAGCTGCGGCAGCCGATGCTGCGGCTGCCGACGCTGCGGCAGCCGATGCCGCGGCTGCCGCACTGGTTTGAGACGCCGCGCGTTTAGCCGGCGTCTTCGTGGCCGTTGCCATCCTGCCTCCTGCCTGGCGAGTCGTTCAGAGGGAAGTACGAGGTGCGCTCACACGCGCCGCCACTCGGTCAACCCGCCGGGTTTGTCTTCAAGGGCAACGCCGGCATCGAGCAATTCGGCCCGGATCCGGTCTGCTGCCGCATAGTCCTTTGCCTGCTTGGCGGCGATGCGCGCGGCGATCTTCGCTTCGATCGCGACGGGCTCGAGCGCGCCTTCGGCTGCAGCACCCGCTGCCTGCTGCAGGTATGCACGCGGTTCGCGTCCGAGCAGCCCGAGCACCGCGCCAAGCGCGCGCAATTGACGGGCCAGCGCGGGGTCGCGCGTGCGGTTCACATCGGTGGCCAGCTCGAACAGCACCGACACGGCCACCGGCGTGTTGAAGTCGTCGTTCATTGCCGCCTGGAAACGCTGCGCGTGCGCTTCGTTCCAGTCGAGCACGGCGCTATCGGGCGTCACGTCTTTCAACGCCGTGTACAAACGCGCGAGTGCATTGCGCGCGTCGTCGATATGTACGTCGCTGTAGTTCAACGGCGAGCGGTAATGCGCGCGCGCAATGAAGAAACGCACCACCTCTGCATCGTACTGCGCGAGCACTTCGCGAATCGTAAAAAAATTGTTCAACGACTTCGACATCTTCTCATTGTCGATCTGTACGTAGCCGTTGTGCATCCAGTAATTGACGAATGTTTGTCCGGTCGCGGCCTCACTTTGCGCGATCTCGTTTTCGTGGTGCGGAAACTGCAGATCCTGGCCGCCACCGTGAATGTCGAACTGTTCACCGAGCAGCGTGCAGCCCATCGCCGAGCACTCGATGTGCCAGCCGGGACGACCGCGCCCGTACTTCGAATCCCAGCCGGTGTCGGCCGGTTCCTCGGGCTTCGCCTGCTTCCACAGCACGAAGTCGAGCGGGTCCTGTTTTGCGTCGTTGGCCGCGACGCGTTCGCCAGCGCGCAGGTCTTCGAGCGACTTGCCCGACAGCTTGCCGTAGCCTGCGAATTTGCGTACCGCGTAGTTGACGTCGCCGTCGCTCGCCTGGTAGGCGTAGCCGTTTTTCTCGAGCGTCTCGATCATGCCGAGCATCTGCGGAATGAAGTCGGTCGCGCGCGGCTCGATGTCCGGACGCTCGATGCCGAGCGCGTCCGCGTCTTCATGCAGCGCGGCGATGAAGCGATCGGTCAGCGATTTGATGGTTTCACCGTTCTCGACTGCACGCTTGATGATCTTGTCGTCGATATCGGTAATGTTGCGCACGTAAGTCACGTTGTAGCCAAGCGCACGCAACCAGCGCTGCACGATGTCGAACACGACCATCACCCGCGCATGACCGACGTGACAATAGTCGTACACGGTCATCCCGCAGACGTACATCCGCACGACACCTTCGCGCAGCGGCACGAAAGTCTGTTTGTCACGCGCGAGCGTGTTGTAAATGCGCAGAGATTCCATAGAGAGCGGTGCGTGGGCCGAAAGAAGTCCGCATTGTGCTTCATGCGCGCCGCGACCCGCGAAACGAACAGGATAACGGGTGCATCGCATACAGCTGAAACCGGCGCACCACGTGCGGCGATCAGGCTGCAGACGAGGCTGCGAACCGGGCGGAGACGGCCACGAGTGGCGAAAAGACAGTCGGCGGTTCGACGGAACGCGCAGACCTTTTGTTAGAATGGCTCGGAGTATAACATCCAGACCTGAGCCTATGAAACACTCCAGCGGCCGCGCGCACAGCGCTGCGACCCTCGCCGCGACTGCGTTTGGCAACGTTGTCGGTGGCGTTACTTTCGAAGCGGCGCGTGCCCTCGCGTGGCGCGTCACCGTCGTTGCCGCACTTGCCGCGGTGCCGGTCGCGAGCGCTTATGCGCAGAAGACCGCGGTGATGCCGCAAGGCCCCGCCGTGCGTGACAATACGCCGGAAATCGACGCGTCGATTGCGCAGAAAAACTGGCAAGCCGCGCTGACCCAACTCGATGCGCGCGTCGCCGCGAATCCGCGCGACGCACAAGCGAAGTTCAAACGCGCAAACGTGCTCGTGCATCTGAATCGCGACGACGAAGCGATCACAGCGTTCACCGAACTCACGCAGCTGTATCCCGAGTTGCCCGAGCCGTACAACAACCTCGCCACACTCTTCGCGAGACAAGGCCGTCTGACCGAAGCGCGCGCGGCGCTCGAGATGGCCACCCAGGTCAATCCGAACTACGGCCTCGCGTTCGAGAACCTCGGTGACCTCTATCTGCGCCTCGCCGATGCCGCGTACCGTCGCGCGGAGAGCCTCGGCAAGGCGAGCCCGAGGACCGCGCAGCGTCTCGCGGATATCCAGAAGGTCGTGTCGCCGGCAACGCCCGCTGCCGCGGCGTCGCAGCCCGCTGCCGCGGCGTCGCAGCCCGCCGCCGAGCAGACGACCGTGCCCGCCGCGCACCCCACGTCGAACATCACGGACAGCCCGAGCTTCCAGTTCGGCGGCCCGAATGGCTCGCTCGCCATGCCGCCGTACATGGCGCCGTCGCGCTGAGCGCCGGGCTCGGTGCCTGCCGCAAGTTTTCTCCAACCCCGAGGACTTTCATGAAATGGTTGATGTTGGCGCTCGGCAGCGCCGCCCTGATCGCAAACGCACCCGCCTTTGCGCAGTCCGGTTCGCAGGCCGCTCATCCTTCCGTGCTGCTGAAGACGTCGGAGGGTGACATCCGCGTCGAGCTGTATCCCGAGAAAGCGCCAAAGACGGTCGCCAATTTCCTCGACTACGTGAAAGCCGGCCAATATAGCGGCACGATCTTCCATCGCGTGATTCCGGGCTTCATGATCCAGGGCGGCGGCTATACGCAGAGCTTCGTCGAGAAGCCGACGCGCGCGCCGATTCCGCTCGAGAGCCGCACCGGTCTGAAGAACACCGCTGGCACGATCGCGATGGCACGCACCAGCGACCCGAATTCGGCCACCGCGCAGTTCTTCATCAACACGGTGGACAATGCCAATCTCGACTACCCGAATCCGGACGGCAACGGCTACGCGGTATTCGGCAAGGTCACGAGCGGCATGGACGTCGTGAAACGCATCGAAGCCACGCCCACCACCACGCGCGGCCCGATGAGCGATGTGCCGCAGAAGCCGGTCGTGATCCAGTCGGCGACGGTGGTGAGCAAGTAAAAACGAACGGGCAAGCAAACCCGCGCGGCCGAAGCCCGGCCCCAACCAACGCCCCGGCGCGGCCGGTCGTCAGCACATGACGACGCGCCGCGCCTTTTATCCACCTGTTCATCAAAGGATTCCATCATGGTTGAACTGCATACGAACCACGGCCTCATCAAACTCGAGCTGAATGCCGAAAAGGCGCCGAAGTCGGTCGAGAACTTCCTGAACTACGTGAAGGCCGGCCACTACGACAACACGGTGTTTCACCGCGTGATCGACGGCTTCATGATCCAGGGCGGCGGCTTCGAACCCGGAATGAAGCAGAAGCCGACGGCCGAGCCGATCACCAACGAGGCGAACAACGGTCTGAAGAACGAGAACGGCTCGATCGCGATGGCGCGTACCAACGACCCTCATTCGGCGACCGCGCAATTCTTCATCAACGTGAACGACAACGACTTCCTGAACCACTCGTCGCCGACGCCGCAAGGCTGGGGCTATGCGGTGTTCGGCAAGGTCGTCGAAGGCATGGACGTGGTCGAGAAGATCAAGAAGGTCAAGACCGGTTCGAAGGGCTTCCATCAGGACGTGCCGGTCGATGACGTCGTGATCGAAAAAGCTGTCGTCGTCGACTAAACCGTGAGTGAGTCGCGCCTCATGCGGGCGTCGACTCCTTTGAACTGAAATCAGGCACCTTCAATGCTGCAAGAGACGCCGCTGCGAAGCGTCGCCGCGGGCGTGCCAGGCGAGGGCCGACGCCCGCACGCCGCGCGCCCTTTTTTCTTCCTCTCCGATCTGCATCTGAGCGAGGCGATTCCGCGCACGGTCGCCGCGTTCGAGCATTTCATCCGCGTGAGCGCGGAGGCGGCCGACTCGGTGTTCATCCTCGGCGACCTGTTCGACTACTGGGTCGGCGACGACATGCTGAGCGAGCCGTTCGTCGCCCATATTGCGGCGCTGCTGCACACGCTGTCCGAGCGCGGCATCGCGCTTTACATCATGCACGGCAACCGCGACTTTCTGCTGGGCAAGCGCTTCATGAAAGCGGCCGGCGCGATCTGGCTGCCCGATCCGTTCGTGATTACCGCGTTCGGCACGCGCATTGCGCTCGCCCATGGCGATGGTCTGTGCACCGCGGATCGCGGCTATCAGTTGTTCAGGTGTTTCGCGCGCAATCGACTCGCGCAGATTCTGTTTCTCGCGTGGCCGTTTCGTTGGCGTCGCAAGCTCGCCGAGAACATGCGCTCGAAGAGCGAGCATGGCCGCACGCGGCCGATGCCGATCAAGTATGACGTGACCCCGCAAGGTGTCGCCGCGTTGTTCAGGAAATCGAAGACCGCGACGATCATTCATGGGCATACCCATCTGCCCGCGCGGCATCGCGAGCCGGGCGGCACGCGCTGGGTTCTGCCCGACTGGGATCTCGATCACGGCGAGCGCCGGGGCGGCTATCTGAAGATCGATGCCGACGGGATTCGAGCGTTGCCGCTGGATTGACCTCGTGGATACGGCGTGCGCTTCGCGCTGCCGAGGCGCCGATACCTAGCGCTCCCCCGCCAGCCCCTCCACCTTCCCCGCGATCGCCGCCGATAGCCGCCGCAAATCGAGCAACGCCGCATCCGCGCCTTGCAGACCTTCGAGGCTCGTGCCGAGCCGCTCGAGCGCATCGACGATTTCATCGATTCGTCGCGCCTGAGTAGCCGCATGGTCGATCAGACCGTGAATCGCGAGCGAAACCGGATCGTCCGCGTTGGGCGTGATGCCGTATGCGCAAAACGCGCTGATTTCGCTGCCGCGCTTCGCGTCACGCGCGGCGTTGTTCGCATTCGGGTTCGCACCGTTCGCAGCCGCCGCGGCCGGCACGATGATCCGCGCCGGATTGCCGAGCGCCGTGCCACGCGCCGGCACCGGCTTCGTCACGACCGCGTTCGATCCGATCTTCGCGTCCGCGCCGACTGTGAAGCCGCCGAGCACCTTCGCGCCCGCACCGACGATCACACCACGCTCGAGCGTCGGATGCCGCTTCGCGCCGCGCGTGAGCGACGTGCCACCGAGCGTCACACCCTGGTAGATCGTGCAGTCGTCGCCGATCCGCGCGGTCTCGCCGATCACGACGCCCATGCCGTGATCGATGAACACGCGCCGCCCGACGCTCGCGCCCGGATGAATCTCGATGCCGGTCATGAAGCGCGCCATCTGGGACACGAAACGCGCGAGCCAGCGGCGCTTCGCGCGCCAGCACGCGTGAGCGATCCGATGCAGCACGAGCGCGTGCAGCCCCGGATAACACGTGAGCACTTCCCATGCGCTGCGGGCGGCGGGATCGCGCTCGCGGATGGTGGCGATATCTTCGCGAAGTCTCGTGAACATGGCAGGGACTGTATTGTTGGGGGAAAACCGTCTGCGTGAGCGAACCCGCGCGGTTTGCGCATGCGCGGGACTCTGCGTTTCGCGCCATAGCTAACGGCATCGCTGCCGCTTAGTACGGCGGCAGCTTTGCTTCTAACGTTTCGTGGATTGTAGGGCGATTGCGCGAAACGTGCCGGAAGTCCCCGTCACCTGCAAGGTTGTCGTCAGACGAAGGCGGCGCATCAGGTGCGCCGTCACGGGCTGGTCAACGGACCGTCAGCCGGTCCGTCTGGTCTTGAGCAGGATGTGCTTGGCGATGCCGCGCACGATGTTGACCTCCTCGCGCTCGAGGCCAGAGCGCGCGAAGAGCCGCCGCAGCCGTGACATCAGCTTCTTCGGATTGGCCGGATCGAGAAACTCGAGCGCGACCAGTGCGCTTTCCAGATGCGCGAACATGCTCTCGATCTCGTCGCTGGCCGCCATCTGCGCGCGTGGAGCGGCGGATTCGGCCGGCGCCGCGTGTGCTCCCGCGGTGGGTGCGCCGTCGCTCGCTTCGTCGGCGCCGAGGTACGCGGTGCGTAGCTCGTAGGCGAGCACCTGCACCGCCTGCGCGAGATTGAGCGAGCTATAGGCCGGATTGGCCGGAATATGCGCGATCGCGCTGCATCGCTCGACGTCCTCGTTCGACAGGCCCGTGCGCTCGTTGCCGAACACCAGCGCGATCTCGCCGTGCATCGCCTCTGCGTGCGCGGCGGCGGCAGCCGCGCGCGGCGTCCATTGCGGCGGACCGTATTCGCGCAGCCGCGCGGTCAGCGCAATCGACCAGTGCACGCCAGTCAGTGCATCGGCGAGCGACGGCACCACGTGCACGGAGGCGAGTACGTCATCGGCGCCGCTCGCCATCGCGATCGCTTCGGGGTCGTTCTGCACGTTCGGCACGCGCGGCGACACGAGCACGAGCCGCGAAAAGCCCATGGTTTTCAGCGCGCGCGCCGCGGCGCCGACATTGCCCGGATGGCTGGGCTCGACCAGCACGAAACGCGTCGACGTGAAGCCGCCGCGCAAATCGGCCACGGTGGGGTCGGAGGAATGGTGGGTGTGATCCACGATGAAACTCGGCTGGCTAGGACTCAAGACGCGTATGGTAGCGCCAACGGGCACCGATGCCGAATCAGGCGCACGCGCGAGCCACGCGCGCGGACGAGGGCGCAGCATCGGACCGGCACCGGCGGGCGCCTGTGCGGTACATCAGCCGCACGTGAGCGAGCATGCGCGAGGGCGCCCGGACTCAGGTAAAATACCGCTTTTCGCGTCCGGCGCCGACGTTTGCTGAAGCTTGCGTCGAACCGGTCGCACCGTTCTTATTCAATTCGTCTCCGTCGACGGAATGCTCTCCGGTTTGATAGCCGGACTGCCGTTCCGTGCTGTTTTTGCGTCGTTGCGGCGCCCGTCAGCGCAGTTTCGCGCTTATTTACCGGCCGGCAGCCGTGCTGCCCCGGCACAAGGATCAGTTTATGCATCCCATGCTCAATATCGCTGTGAAGGCCGCGCGCCGCGCAGCTCAGATCATCAACCGCGCATCGCTCGATCTCGACCTGATTCAGGTCAGCAAAAAGCAGCACAACGATTTCGTCACGGAGGTCGACAAAGCGTCCGAAGCGGCGATCATCGAAACGCTGAAGACCGCCTATCCCGATCACGCCATCCTCGCCGAAGAGTCGGGCAAGTCGGACCACGATTCCGAATACCAGTGGATCATCGATCCGCTCGACGGCACCACCAACTTCATCCACGGCTTCCCTTACTACTGCGTGTCGATCGCGCTCGCGCACAAGGGCGTCGTCACGCAGGCCGTCGTCTACGATCCGACCCGCAACGATCTGTTCACCGCATCGCGCGGCCGTGGCGCGTTTCTCAACGATCGCCGCATCCGCGTCGCCAAGCGTGACCGCCTGGCCGACTGCCTGATCGGCACCGGCTTTCCGTTCCGCACGCAGGACAGCCTCGAATCGTACGGCCGTCAGTTCGCCGAGATGACCGAAGCCTGCGCCGGCCTGCGCCGTCCGGGCGCCGCCGCGCTCGATCTGGCCAACGTCGCGGCCGGCCACATGGACGGCTTCTTCGAGCAGGGCCTGAACGCATGGGACGTCGCGGCGGGCAGCCTGCTGATCACCGAAGCCGGCGGCCTGGTCGGCAACTACACCGGTGATTCGGAGTTCCTGCACGTCGGCGAAGTCGTCGCGGGCAACCCGAAGGTCTACGCGCAGATGATTCCGATCCTGTCGCGCTACAGCCGCACGCGCCAGCAGTCGGCGTAAGGTGCGCCGCCGCGGCCGGTCCGCGGCAACGCATAACGGTTGCAGAGAAAAGCGGCTTCGGCCGCTTTTCTGTTGGCGGCGCTCCAGTGTGCGGAGCGTCGTGCTAAAAAGCGGGAAGTTATTCGGGGCGGTACTCCGGCGGGACCGTTCCCTGCTCCATGCCGCTTTGACCCTGCCCGACTTTCGCCCCGGGCGCAGCCTCCAATCTGCCCCATGAAAAAAGGCTTCCATACGATCATCGCGGCACAGTTCATTTCGTCGCTGGCCGACAATGCGCTGTTGATCGCCGCCATCGCCCTGCTTTCCGTGATGCGCTCGGCCGCGTGGGTTACGCCGCTGCTGCAGATTTTTTTCACGATCTCGTACGTGCTGCTCGCGCCGTTCGTCGGCGCGTTCGCCGATTCGATGCAGAAGCGCCACGTGATGTTCGTCTCCAACGCGCTGAAAGCGAGCGGCTGCCTGATGATGATTCTGGGCGTTCATCCGATGATCGCCTACGGCGTGGTCGGCTTCGGCGCAGCCGCGTATTCGCCCGCCAAGTACGGCATCCTCACCGAGCTGCTGCCCGCCGGAAAGCTCGTGGAGGCGAACGCGTGGCTCGAATCGGCGACGGTGCTGTCGACGATCGCCGGCACGATGCTCGGCGGTGCGCTGATCAGCACCGTCTTCGAGCATTTCGTCACGCGTGCGCATATGCCGCTGATCCGCTCGGCCGCCGATCTCGCGATGGGTGCGGTCATGCTCACCTACGCGATCGCCGCCGCGATCAACATCTTCATTCCGGACACTGGCGCGCGCTATCCGAACCGGCTGACCGAGCCGAATAAGCTGGTCGGCGATTTCCATCACTGCTTCCGGGTGCTGTGGGCCGACAAGCTCGCGCAGATCGCGCTGTGGGTGACCACGCTGATGTGGGGCGCCGTCGTGACGATGCAGCTGCTGGTGCTCAAATGGGCGAACGTGAACCTCGGGCTGTCGTTGTCGAAGGCGGCGGTGATGCAAGGCGTGACCGGCTTCGGCATCGCGATCGGCGCGGCGGGCGCGGCCGCGCTGATTCCATTGCGCCACTCGCTGAAGGTGTTGCCGGTCGGCGTGCTGACGGGCGCGGTGGCGATCGCGATGGCCTTCTACAACAAGGACCTGTTCCCGGCGGGCGCGGGCCTGCGCTTCGGCACGCACGTCGCGCCCTACTACATTCTGCTGGCCTATCCGCTGATGATCGTGCTCGGTGCGTTGTCGGGCTTTTTCATCGTGCCGATGAATGCGATCCTGCAGCATCGCGGCGCGACGCTGCTGTCGGCCGGTCACTCGATCGCCGTGCAGAATTTCAACCAGAACCTCGCGGTGCTGCTGATGCTCGGCGTGTACGCGCTGCTGCTCACGGCGAAGATGCCCGCGCAGTGGATCATCGTCGTGTTCGGCACCTTCATCACGCTGCTGATGTGGCTCGCGAAACGCCGCAGCGCGGCGAACGAACGCAGGGTGGACATGCGGGCGATGATCGAGGAATGAATGCACCACGGTGCTCCAGCAATGACAGCGCGAGGCTCGGCTCGACGGCCGTAACCCGCCGCGACGGCGTGCAACCCCCGCTTTGATCGAATAGGTCATGCTGACATTCAGCTCTTGTGTTGGGCATCGTCCGTTCGGCCAGGGTCCGCTCGCCGCGCCGGCGGGTTAAACTCACGCCCTGAGCATCTACCGCAAGAAGACACGAAGGATGGGTATTCAAACCGCAGCGGCCAACGACGTCGCACAACACACGCCGATGATGCAGCAGTACCTGCGCATCAAGGCGGAGCATCCGGGCACGCTGGTGTTCTACCGGATGGGCGACTTCTACGAACTCTTTTTCGACGACGCCGAAAAAGCCGCGCGCCTGCTCGACCTGACGCTCACGCAGCGCGGCGCGTCGGCGGGCAATCCGATCAAGATGGCCGGCGTGCCGCATCACGCTGTCGAACAGTATCTGGCCAGGCTCGTGAAGCTCGGCGAATCGGTCGCGATCTGCGAACAGATCGGCGACCCGGCCACCTCGAAAGGCCCGGTCGAGCGCAAGGTCATGCGCGTGGTTACGCCTGGCACGCTGACCGACGCCGCGCTGCTGTCCGACAAGAGCGACGTCTATCTGCTCGCGCTGGGCGTCGCGCACAATCGCCGCGGTGTCGCCACGAGCGTCGGTCTCGCGTGGCTCAATCTCGCGAGCGGCGCGCTGCGCCTCGCCGAAGTCGCGCCCGATCAGGTCGCCGCCGCGCTGGAGCGCATCCGTCCCGCGGAAATTCTGGTCGCCGACGCCACCGCCGATTCGACCAGCTGGACACCGCCTGTCAACGCCAGCGCGCTCAAGCGTGTACCGGCCTGGCACTTCGATATCACCTCGGGCACGAAGCGCCTGTGCGACCAGCTCGAAGTCGCGAGCCTCGACGGCTTCGGCGCGCATTCGCTCGGCTGCGCGTGCGGCGCGGCCGGCGCGTTGCTGCTGTATGCGGCGTCCACGCAGGGCCAGCAACTGCGCCATGTGCGCAGCCTGAAGGTCGAATACGAATCCGAATACATCGGCCTCGATCCGGCCACGCGCCGCAACCTCGAACTCACGGAGACACTGCGCGGCACCGAATCGCCGACGCTGTGCTCGCTGCTCGACACCTGCTGCACGACGATGGGCAGCCGCCTGCTGCGGCACTGGCTGCATCATCCGCCGCGCGATTCGGCGGTGGCTCAGGCGCGTCAGCAGGCGATCGGCGCGTTGCTCGACGCGCCGCCGGGCGCCGATCTCGATACATTGCGCAGCGCATTGCGGCAGATTTCGGACATCGAACGGATCACCGGACGTCTCGCGCTGCTGTCGGCGCGGCCGCGCGATCTGTCGAGCCTGCGCGATACCTTCATCGCGCTACCTGCATTGCGCGCGCAGCTCGCGGCGGTGGCCTCGAACGCGGATTCGCTCGCGCGCATCGACGCGGCGCTCGAACCGCCGCACGCGTGCGCCGATTTGCTGAAGCTCGCGGTCGCGCAAGAGCCGGCCGCGATGGTGCGCGATGGCGGCGTCATCGCGCGTCGTTATGACGCCGAGCTCGACGAACTGCGCGATATTTCGGAGAACTGTGGACAGTTCCTGATCGATCTCGAAACACGCGAACGCGCCCGCACCGGCATCAGCAATCTGCGCGTCGAGTACAACAAGGTGCACGGCTTCTATATCGAAGTCACGCGCGGCCAGACCGACAAGGTGCCGGACGACTATCGCCGTCGGCAAACGCTGAAGAATGCCGAGCGCTATATCACGCCCGAGCTGAAGACCTTCGAGGACAAAGCGCTGTCCGCGCAGGAACGCGCGCTCGCGCGCGAACGCGCACTGTACGACGCGTTGCTGCAATCGTTGCTGCCGTTCATTCCCGACTGTCAGCGCGTTGCGCTCGCGCTCGCCGAACTCGATCTGCTGGCCGCGCTCGGCGAACGCGCTCGCGCGCTCGACTGGGTTGCGCCGACGTTCTCGGCGAACGCGGGTATCGACATCGAGCAAGGTCGTCATCCAGTGGTCGAGGCGCAGGTCGAGCAGTTCATCGCCAACGATTGCTCACTCGCGACCGAGCGCAAGCTGCTGTTGATCACCGGTCCCAACATGGGCGGTAAGTCGACTTTCATGCGCCAGACCGCGCTGATCGCGCTGCTCGCTTACGTGGGCAGCTATGTACCAGCGCGGCGCGCGGCCTTCGGACCGATCGACCGCATCTTCACGCGCATCGGCGCGGCCGACGACCTCGCCGGCGGCCGCTCGACCTTCATGGTGGAGATGACCGAAGCCGCCGCGATCCTCAACGACGCGACACCGCAAAGCCTCGTGCTGATGGACGAGATCGGCCGCGGCACGTCGACGTTCGACGGCCTCGCGCTGGCGTGGGCGATCGCGCGCCACCTGCTCGCCCACAACGGCTGCTACACGCTGTTCGCGACGCACTATTTCGAGCTGACGCAACTACCCGCGGAGTTTCCGCACGCGGCCAACGTGCATCTGTCGGCAGTCGAGCACGGGCACGGCATCGTGTTCCTGCACGCGGTCAACGAAGGGCCCGCCAATCAGAGCTACGGTCTGCAGGTCGCGCAACTCGCCGGCGTGCCGAACGCGGTGATCCGCGCGGCACGCAAGCATCTCGCGCATCTGGAGCAGCAATCGGCCGCGCAGCCCGCGCCGCAACTCGATCTGTTCGCGACGCAGCCTGCCATGCTCGCCGAAGATGCGGACGACGACCACGAGGCGGCGAGCGACGCAACCCCTGCGTCGCCCGCGATGCAGACACTCGTCGAGCGTCTGCGCGGCATCGATCCGAACGATCTGCGGCCGCGCGAAGCGCTCGATCTGCTGTACGAACTGCATGAACTGGCCGTCGCGCCGGATGCGGACCACTGACACGCCGGGACACCCGCCGCCGCGCCCGCGCGGGCTTCGCGCGGCGCTGCGCCACGTGCTCGCACCGGCAGGCGGCATCGTCGTGCTCGTGGCAGTGTGCGCATGGACCGCGCCGGCGCACGCCGAGGCCTCGCGCTTCGCGTTCGCGGTGATTTCCGGCACGATGCACAGCCCCGCCGACGAAGCCGCCACGCAACGGCTGCTCGAGGCGATCGGCCGCGAGCGCGACGTGCGCTTCATCGTCTACGACGGCAATCTGAAGGGGCCAAAGGAAGTTTGCCGCGACGCGCTATTCGAGCGCCGCCACGCGCTGCTCGACAGCTCGCGCACTGCCCTCTTCTTTATCCCCGGCCAGCATGACTGGGTCGATTGCGGCACGGCGGAAGGCGGCGGCTTCGATCCGGTCGAGCGGCTCGACCAGTTGCGGCAAACGCTGTTCGCCGATCCAACGTCGATGGGGCAGAACCCGATCGCGTTGACGCGCGAGAGCGAGGTGTCGCGCTTCCGCCCGTTCCGTGAAAACGTGCGCTGGGTGGTCAACGAAACAACGAACGACAAAGCGAACGACAAAGCTGGCGACATCGTCTTCATCGGTCTGAACGCGCCGGGTCCGAACAACCACTACCTGAGCGCGGGCGGCCGCAACGGCGAGTTCGAAGATCGCGTGATCGCCAACGCATTCTGGCTCGAGCACGCGGCCGAATACGCGAAGCGCCGCGACGCGCGCGCGATCGTCGTGTTCATTCAGGGCGACTTCGACCCGGAGCGCTACGAGCGACCCGAACGGTTCGCCTGGCTGCACTTCGCACATAGCTCGCGCCGCGACGGCTTTCTGGAATTCAAGCGCAGTCTGGTCAAGCTCGCGCAGATTTTCCCCGGACCCGTGGTCGTCATTCATGCAGACGACGACCGGCCGGCCGGCGGTTTCGTCATCGATCAGCCGCTACGCAACGACAAGGGGACGGTCGTGACGAACCTCACGCGCATTGCGCTCGCGCCGCATGATCGTCTCAACCAATGGATTCAGATAGAAGCGGATTTCGGCAGGAAGCCGCCGTTCAGAGTCAGCGTGCGCGACGTGCCGAAGCAGATGCCGCTGCCCACCACGCCGCCGGTCTTGCCGCCCGCATCGCCGCGCGACGAATCCGGCGCGTCGATGCCGGTTGCGCCGGAGATGCCGAATGTAGAAGGTTTCGGGCCGGCGTCGGAATTGCCGCCCGTATTGCAGACGCCTGGAGAGTCGCAGGAGCAGCAGCCGCGCATCCCGTCCGACCAGGGCGGCAGCGACTATGGGCCCGCTATCTCGATGCCGCCGGGGTCGATACTGCCAGCCTCGCCTGCGTTGCCCGCATCGGTGCCGTCTGCCCCCGCGACGACACCGCGCATGCCCGCAAGCTCAGTGCAGGGTCGGTTTTGATCTGTCTTCTTCGTCCTCGTCTTCATCGTCGTCGAGAACTTCGAGGCCGTCCGCGCCATGCGCGTGCTCGTGCTGGATTTCGTCTTCAGTTGCCGGACGCACGTCTTTGACGGTCAACGCGAAACGCAGCGCCATGCCGGCGAGCGGATGATTGCCGTCGAGCACGACCTTGTCTTCCGCGACGTCGGTCACCACGTACACCAGCGCATCGATTTCCTCGTCGCCATCTTCGGGGGTGCCTTCGAATTGCATGCCGACTTCGAGCGGTTCCGGGAAGCGATCGCGCGGCTCGATCTTCACAAGCTCGGGATCGTATTCGCCGAACGCGTCTTGCGGCTCGAGCTGGATCTGGGTCTCGAAGCCAGCCTCGTGGCCGTCGAGCTCTTCCTCGATCTTGGGGAACGTGCCATCATAGCCGCCGTGAAGATAGACCATCGGCTCTTCGCTTTCCTCGATCAGATTGCCCTGCGCATCCGACAGCTTGTAGGCGACCGACACGACGGTGTTCTTTGCGATTTTCATTCGATTCTCCAAAATACAACTCACATTATACGATGCCCAGGCGGCCCACTCACCTCCCGGCCGATGCAGGTTCGGCAAGCAACTCGCCGTCTGCTGCAAAGCCGGCCACGCGGCCCATTCTTCCGCCCTCGCCCGACGTTCCGACCGCACTTCTCGGCCATCTGAGCCCGTCGCAATTCATGCGCCGCTACTGGCAGAAAAAGCCGCTGCTGATCCGTCAGGCGATTCCGGACATCGAAGCGCCGCTGTCGCGCGACGAGCTGTTCGAGCTGGCCGATCGGGACGACGTCGAAGCGCGCCTGATCACGCACTTCCGCAACAAATGGCAGCTGGAGCACGGCCCGTTCGCGCCCGACGAACTGCCGTCCGTCAAACAGCGCGCATGGACACTGCTCGTGCAGGGCGTGGATCTGCACGACGACCGCGCGCGCGCGTTGCTCGACCGTTTCCGTTTCGTGCCGGACGCGCGTCTCGACGACCTGATGATTTCGTATGCGACCGATAGCGGCGGCGTCGGCCCGCACTTCGATTCCTACGATGTGTTTCTTTTGCAAGTAAAAGGCAAGCGCCGCTGGCGCATTAGCGCGCAGAAAGATCTGACGCTGCAACCCGGCTTGCCGTTGAAGGTTTTACAGCACTTCGAGCACGAACAGGAGTGGGTACTCGAGCCCGGCGACATGCTGTACCTGCCGCCGCACATCGCGCACGACGGCATCGCCGAGGGCGAATGCATGACCTGCTCGATCGGTTTTCGCGCGCCCTCCGAAAGCGAGCTGACCGCGCAGTTCCTCTACCACCTGGCCGAGCGCGGAGAGGCTACGGGCAAGGCGGGCGCCCTTTATCGCGACCCACGGCAGGCCGCCGTCGAACAGCCGGCCGAGTTGCCCGCGGCGCTCGTCGAACGGGTGGGCGCGATGCTTGCTAAAGTGCGATGGAATGAGCAGGACATTGCGTCGTTCCTTGGTACGTACCTCAGCGAACCCAAGCCGAGTGTCGTCTTCGATCCGCCGCAACGGCCGCTCAACGAAGCCCGTTTCATCGGCGCGGCGTCGAGATCCGGTCTACGGCTCGATCGCAAGACTAACCTGTTGTATGAACGACGTTTTTTCTTCGTAAATGGAGAAGAAATATCGTGGACCGGCGCGAAAAAATGGCTGTTTGAACTCGCAAATCTGCGGTGCATGAGTGCGAAACGCTTTGTAACACTATCGCACGATTCATCGGTGACAGCACTGCTACACGAGTGGTATTGTGCGGGCTGGATACAGGTAGGCGAGATTGCGTAACTCTGCCCGCCTGTTATACCGTACAGTGAAATTTTGTATGAGAAAGACAACGTATTGACCCGCATTTATCGACTGTCAGTACGAAAGTGCATATAATTTCCGCCCAAGCCGTAGGGAAGATTCCAGCTCGTCAAAAGAGCATCTCCACCAGCGGCCCAGGTCGGTGTTGGAGCACATTACCGGTTTTATTTTGCGCTGTTGCTTACCTTTAAACCATAAAAGGACGTGATCATGAAGAAATCCCTCCTCGTAGCATCCCTGTTGGCAGTTGTGGCACTCGCTGCATGCAACAAGAGCAACGATCAGGCTGCTGCACCGTCGGAAGCTGCGTCCGCACCGGCGGCAGCATCGCCTGCTGAAGCAGCATCGCCGGCAGTTGCAGCATCGCCGGCCGAAGCAGCATCGCCGGCCGAAGCAGCATCGCCGGCTGAAGCAGCATCGCCGGCTGAAGCAGCATCGCCGGCAGCAGGCGCAAGCCAGTAAGCCGCAACGGTTCGGCGCTGTAGCGGCGCTCCCGCTACAGCGCCTGCGCACGAAACGTTTGGAGGCTGGCCGGAAACGGCGCGAGCCGCAAACGGGAAAAGAAAAACGCCACGGATTCACATCCGTGGCGTTTTGTCATTCAGGGCCGCTTTCCGCTGCGGAGCTCGTCGCATGTGTGGAACACATCCCCTATCAAATCGGCTCCGCTGGCCCAGCGCTCTCCTCAAAGAACTCACGCACCACGTCGATCTCGCGGGTGCGCTTGAACGGCGGCAGACTCTGCCAGATGCGGCGGCCATAAGGTTTATCGACGAGACGTGTATCGCAGATCATCAGCACGCCACGATCGGTCTCCGCGCGAATCAGCCGGCCGGCGCCCTGCTTCAGCGTGATGACGGCCTGCGGCAGCTGATGCACGGCGAACGGGCTCAAGCCCTTCTTCGTCAGTGCGTCGAGCCGCGCGGCCAGCACGGGATCGTCCGGCGGCGCAAACGGCAGCTTGTCGATCACGACCAGCGACAGCGCGTCGCCGCGCACGTCCACCCCTTCCCAGAAGCTCTGACTGCCGACCAGGATCGCATTGCCGTAGGCGCGAAAGCGGTCGAGCAGTTCGGTGCGGCTCGCATCGCCCTGCACGAGCAGCGGATAGTCCCAGCCGCGCGACTCGATCGCGTCGCGCAGCTTCGCCGAGATACGATCCACCGCGCGCAGCGTCGTGCACAGCATGAAGACGCCGCCGCCCGAGGCTTCGATCGCGGGCAATGCGGCATCGAACACGGCGTCGGTGAACATCGGCGATGACGGCTGTGGCAGATTGCGCGGTACGTACAGAAGCCCTTGCGATGGATAGTCGAATGGGCTCGGCAATGTCATCGAGCGCTTCGAGTTCAAGCCCATCTGCGCCGCATAGTGCGTGAAGTCGCCGCGCACCGACAGCGTCGCCGATGTGAAGATCCACGCGCGCGGTACGCCGGCCCGCTGCTTCGCGAAAATCGGCGCGACCGACAACGGCGTTTCGTGCAGCTGCACCGTGTGCGAGAACACCTCGATCCAGCGCACCTTTTCATTCGGATCGGCGCGCTCCGCGCTGGCGTCACCCTCGCGGGTCGCAACCGCGTCGCGTTCTGCACTCGTGGGTGGCGTGGTCCAGCCGCTCAGCACGTCCTGCAACTCGCGCGCGCGACGCAAACACGCGCCGAGCGATTCGGCTCGCTCGGCCTGGCCCGCCAACGCCGAGGCCAACGCGTCGAGTTCGGCCTCGAGCGTCTCGAGCGCGGCGAACAGCGGGTGATCGTCGGGCAGCTGGCCGATCGACAGACGCACCGAGTCTTCCTTGAACGCGAGCCGCACGTCGCGCGCGGCGCGCTCGAGCGTCGCGCCGAGGTTGACCCAATCGACCGCATCGCGTGCGTGACCGAGGCCCTCGGCGACCGAATCGCGTGCGAGTTCGAGAAACTGCGCGGTCGATAGCGTCTCGCCGAAAAACAGCGTCGCGGTTTCGGGCAGCTGGTGCGCTTCGTCGAAGATGACCGTATTCGCAGTCGGCAGCAGCTCCGCCATGCCGGTATCGCGCAGCATGATGTCGGCGAAAAACAGATGGTGGTTGACCACCACGATATCGGCCTGCTGCGCTTCGCGGCGCGCCTGCATCACGAAGCAGTCCTTGTAGTGGGGACACTCCTGGCCGAGACAGTTGTCGCGCGTCGACGTGACCATCGACCACACCTGCGCCGTTTCCGGCACGCTCGCGAGTTCGGCCTTGTCGCCGGTGCGCGTGATCTTAGCGAAGCGCACGATGTCCTGCAGATACGAGGTCTCCTGGCGCGACGGCAGACGGCCGTTGTCCGCGGTGCGTTGCAGGTAGTAATGGCACAGGTAGTTCGCGCGGCCCTTCAGCATCGCGACCGACACCGGCACCGCGAGCGCGTCGCGCACGGTCGGAATGTCGCGCTGGAACAGCTGATCCTGCAGATGCTTGGTGCCGGTCGAGACGATCACCTTGCCGCCCCACAGCATGGCCGGCACGAGGTACGCATAGGTCTTGCCGGTGCCGGTACCCGCCTCTACGATCAGCGTATTCTGACCACCGTCGACGCCATCGGCTTGCGCGTTGCTCCCGGTCGACTCAGAGACGGCTTCGGCGCCGGTCTGCTGCAGGCGCCGCGCCGGGCGCTTCTGCGTCTCGAACATCGCGGGCTCGGGCATCGCGCGGCCCGACGCCTCCATCGCCGCGGCAACCGCGCGCGCCATCTCGATCTGCGACGCACGCGGCCGATAACCGTCGATCTGCCGTGCGAGCAGACCGTTGTCGGCGAAGATGTCGTCGAGCTCGCTCGCGCGGCGCCGATTCAGCGACACACCTGGCACCGGTGCTGCCGCGCGCGGCGCGGGCGTGCCCGAAGCAGATGCGTTGTCCGGCGCGGCCCGGGATGAAGTGTCATGCGATAAATTCAAGGCAAGCGTTCCTGCTAAGTCCGGCTCGCGCGCTGCGCGCCCGGCGCCTGCCAGGCCGCGAACTCAGGCGCGCGCGTCCGGTTCGAGCTGCAATTGCAGCAAGATGATGGTGTCCTTGACTTTAAGTTTGCGCTTTTTCAGGCGCTGCAACTCGAAGTCGTCGATGCCGGGTTCATCCGACATCCGGTCGATCAACCGGTCGAGTCCACTATGCTCCGATTCCAGTTGCAGAATGCGGTCGCGAAGTGTGTTTGCGTCGATGACGTGATGACGATCGCGCATGCTCGCCTCCTCTGGTCGGCGGCACGAACCGCGTGCGCGCGGTCCAATGCCTGAGGTTGCTGTCCGCCTCAAAACGCATTACGGCGACTACGGCGGCCCTGGCCACGACCGCCACGGCTTACTCTACGATACAGCCACTACAGCACGCTTACTGTTGCTCTTGTTGCTGCTTTTGCTGCTCTTCGAGCTGTTGCTGCTTCAGCTCGTCCTGACGCTTCTGCTCGGCCTTCTCGGCGGCCTGCTTTTGACGTGCTTCGACATCGAGCTTGTGCTGCGCGGCCTCGGCCTGCTTCCGCTCGAAAGTCTCCTGTTTCTGCTGGCGCTCCGCGGCCTTTTGCGCACCCTGCCGACGCGCTTCCTCGAGCTGGCGCTGGTAGTCGCTCTGCTTCTGGTCGTAGGCCTTCTGATTGGCCGCCGCCTGCGCAGGCGTGACACCACGCTGCGCCTGATCGAGCGCGTGCTGGCGCTGCTTCTCCTCGTAGGCCTGCGCATTGGCTTCGTGCTGCGGTGCCGCGGCGTTGCGCTGCGCCTGATCGAGCGCGTGCTGACGTTGCTTCTCCGCGTAGGCCTGCGCATTGGCTTCGCGCTGCGGCGCCTCGGCGTTGTGCTGCGCCTGATCGAGCGCGTGCTGACGCAGCTTTTCCTGATACGCCTGCTCGTTGCGCGCGTCTTCGGCGGCACGTTGCGGCGCTTCCGCCTCGTTTTGCGCGCGCCGCAACGCGGTGCGTTCGTCGCGTTCACGGGCGCGCTGCGCACGCTGCTCGGCGTCGAGCGCGAGCTGTTCCTTGCGGATGTCCGCCTGCACGCTGCGCATCGCGTCGCGCGCGCGGTTCAGACAGTGATTGACGAAGAAGCGGCTGTAGCAGTTGTGTTGCGCGACAGCGAATTGATAGTTGTTGTCGTCGGTGCGCTGATTGAGCACCTGTTGCCGCTCGTCGAACGACTTGTCCAGCACGGCTACGTCACTTGCGCTTTGAGGGCCGTCGGCGGTTGCGGCGGCTTGCGGGCCCGAGGCCGCGACGGGCCCCGTACCTTGCGCCGGCGTCGCGCTTTGCGCCGCGGCCGACACCGGCACGACGAGCGCTGCGGCGATCACGCACGACGCGGCAGCCGTTAAAGCCGACCGACCGAACGAGCGCAAAGAAACCAGCGGCAATTGAGACGAACCCGGCAGTGAACCCGGCAGTGAACCTGACGCCAGCGAAGAGACCAGGCGGTTGAGGGACAAGGAGATTGGCAACGTCGTAGAGGGTCAACGGAACATGCCCGAAATTCTAACACCCCACGGTTGAGCCCTTTGGCATTTATGGCAAAATGCCCCGCTCTAGCAACCTGGTCGCGGCGCACGCCCGGCCTGTCCCGATTTGCCGCCCGCGCGCGGCCCATCACTGAGTCCGCAGGAACACCAAGACCTTATGACGGAAACCGTAGCACTCAAGATCGTCCAGCGCATCGCCACCGAACTGTCCGTCCAGCCGCGCCAGGTCGCGGCCGCAGTGGAACTTCTCGACGAAGGCGCGACCGTTCCGTTCATCGCCCGTTATCGCAAGGAAGTGACCGGCAATCTCGACGACACGCAACTGCGCAATCTCGAGGAGCGCCTGCTCTATTTGCGCGAGCTGGAAGACCGGCGCGCGGCGATCATCGCGAGCATCGACGAACAGGGCAAGCTCACCGACGAGCTGCGCGGCGCGATCGAAGGCGCCGACAGCAAACAGGTGCTCGAAGACCTCTATCTGCCATACAAACCGAAGCGCCGCACGCGCGCGCAGATCGCGCGCGAAGCCGGCTTGCAGCCGCTCGCCGACGCGCTGCTCGGCAATCCGCTGCTCGATCCGCAAGCCGAAGCCGCGGCGTACGTGGACGCGGACAAAGGCGTCGCCGATGTGAAGGCCGCGCTCGACGGCGCGCGCGACATCCTCTCCGAACAATTCGGCGAGACCGCCGAACTGCTCGGCAAGCTGCGCGACTATCTGTTCAACCAGGGCGTGGTGTCGTCGAAGGTCGTGGAAGGCAAGGAAATGGCGGAAGAGGAGAAATTCCGCGACTACTACGACTACGCCGAAACGATCCGCACGGTGCCGTCGCATCGCGCGCTCGCACTGTTCCGCGGCCGCAATGCCGGCGTGCTGATGATCAAGCTCGGCCTCGGCGAAGAGCTCGACGCGCAGGTGCCGCACCCGGGCGAAGCGCTGATCGCGCGGCACTTCGGCATCGCCAATCAGAACCGCCCCGCCGACAAGTGGCTCTCCGACGTGTGCCGCTGGTGCTGGCGCGTGAAGGTGCAGCCGCACCTCGAAAACGAGCTGCTGACCAATCTGCGCGACGAAGCCGAACACGAAGCGATCCGCGTGTTCGCGCGCAATCTGAAGGACCTGCTGCTCGCGGCGCCGGCTGGTCCGAAGGCCGTGATCGGACTGGATCCAGGCTTGCGCACCGGCGTGAAGGTGGCGGTGGTCGACCGCACCGGCAAGGTGCTCGCGACCGACACGATCTACCCGCACGAGCCGCGCCGCGACTGGGACGGCTCGCTCGCGAAGCTCGCGCGAATCGCTGCGCAAACGCAGGCCGAGCTGATCAGCATCGGCAACGGCACCGCGTCGCGTGAGACGGACAAGCTCGCGAGCGAGCTGATCGCGCGTCACCCGGAGCTGAAGCTGCAGAAGATCGTCGTGTCCGAAGCCGGCGCGTCGGTGTACTCGGCGTCCGAGCTTGCCGCGAAGGAATTCCCCGCCATGGACGTGTCGCTGCGCGGCGCGGTGTCGATCGCGCGACGTCTGCAGGACCCGCTCGCCGAGCTCGTGAAGATCGAGCCGAAGGCGATCGGCGTCGGCCAGTATCAGCACGACGTGAACCAGCGCGAACTCGCGCGCTCGCTCGACGCGGTCGTCGAAGACTGCGTGAATGCGGTCGGCGTCGATGCGAACACCGCGTCGGTCGCGCTGCTCGCGCGGGTGTCGGGTTTAAACGCAACGCTCGCGCGCAACATCGTCGACTATCGCGATGCGAACGGGCCGTTCCCGTCGCGCGAGCATCTACGCAAGGTGCCGCGTCTCGGCGACAAGACCTTCGAGCAGGCTGCCGGCTTCCTGCGCATCAATAACGGCGAGAATCCGCTCGACCGTTCGTCGGTGCACCCGGAAGCGTATCCGGTCGTCCAGCGCATCCTCGCGAAGATCAGTAAGCAGGTCGGCGAAGTGCTCGGCAATCGCGATGCGTTGCGCGGACTGTCACCCACCGAATTCGTCGACGAGCGTTTCGGTCTTCCAACCGTGCGCGACATCCTGGTCGAACTCGAGAAGCCGGGCCGCGATCCGCGTCCCGAGTTCAAGACCGCGACGTTCCGCGAAGGTGTCGAGAAGGTCAGCGATCTGATCCCGGGCATGGTGCTCGAGGGCGTCGTGACGAACGTCGCGGCGTTCGGCGCGTTCATCGACATCGGTGTGCATCAGGATGGCCTCGTGCACGTGTCGGCGATGTCGACGAAGTTCGTGAAGGACCCGCATGAGGTCGTGAAAGCCGGTCAGATCGTCAAGGTCAAGGTGCTCGAAGTCGACGTGAAGCGCCAGCGTATCGCACTGACGATGCGTCTCGACGACGAACCCGGTGCAGCGGCCGCGCGCAGCGGCGGCGGTGCGCAGCAGGATCGCGGTGGCTCGGGCGGCAGCTTCAATCGCGGCGGAGCGGGACGCGGTGCGCCGCAACGCTCGCGCGAACCGGAGCCGGGCGGCGCGATGGCGGCTGCGTTTGCGAAGCTCAAGCAGAAGTGAGCGT
Source organism: Paraburkholderia sp. CI2 (assembly GCF_014201055.1). Classification (NCBI taxonomy): domain Bacteria; kingdom Pseudomonadati; phylum Pseudomonadota; class Betaproteobacteria; order Burkholderiales; family Burkholderiaceae; genus Paraburkholderia; species Paraburkholderia sp. CI2. The sequence continues at coordinate 113,222 of NZ_JACHDL010000008.1, read as the reverse complement.
CACGGACCGGAGCACGTCGGCGCACGCGCTCCGGTCCGTGACATGACTGCGTCGCGCGCTCAACCGCTTGCACGCGCGCATGAACAAAAAGCCCACGCATTGCGTGGGCTTTTTGTTTGCGCTCCCGCACGTCACGCGCGAGCCGTCAAATCTCGATCTTCGTTCCCAGTTCCACGACCCGGTTAGCCGGGATGCTGAAGAAGTCGGTCGGCTTCGCGGCGTTCTGATGCATCCACGCGAACACACGCTCGCGCCATACCGACATGCCCGGCAATTGCGTCGGCACCACCGTTTCGCGCGCGAGGAAGAATGACGTGTCCATTATTTCGAAGCTCATGTCGTGCGTGCGGCCGACGTCGAGCAGCACCGCCTTCACGTCGGGCGTTTCGTTAAAGCCGTAGGCTGCCTTCACCAGCCACAGGCCACCGTTCATGTCCTTCACGGTCACGCGATCGGCGTCCTTCACGTACGGAATGTCGCGCGTGACGAAGGTCAGAAAGATCGTGCGCTCGTGCAGCACCTTGTTGTGTTTCAGATTGTGCAGCAGGCTCACCGGCACCAGCGAATCGCTGCCGGTCAGATAGATCGCGGTGCCCGACACGCGATGCGGCGGATGCGCGAGCAGGCCTTGCAGGAACGGCATCAGCGGAATACCGTCGGCGGCCGTGCGTTCCTTCACGATCATCCTGCCCTTGAACCACGTCATCAGCAGGAAGAACAGCAGGCCGCCGATGCACAGCGGCAACCAGCCGCCCTCTTCGACCTTCAGCAGGTTCGCGCCGAAAAAGCCCAGGTCGACCACCATGAACACGCCGATGATGAGCCCAACCAGCAGTTTGTTCCAGTTCCACACCTTCACCATCACGACGCAGGCAAGGATCGTCGTGATCACCATCGTTGCCGTCACCGCGATACCGTACGCGGCCGCCAGATTGTCCGAGCTCTTGAACGCGATCACGATGCACAGGATGATGAACAGCAGCATCCAGTTCACGACCGGCACATAGATCTGCCCGATCGCGAGTTCGGACGTGTGCAGGACCTTCATGCGCGGCACGTAGCCGAGCTGGATCGCCTGGCTCGTCAGCGAGTACGCGCCCGAAATCACCGCCTGCGACGCGATCACCGTCGCGACCGTCGACAGCACGACGAGCGGCAACAACGCCCAGTCCGGCGCGAGCAGGAAGAACGGATTTTCGATCGCCTTTGGGTCGTGCATCAGCAGCGCGCCCTGGCCGAAGTAGTTCAGCACGAGCGAAGGCATTACGAGCACGTACCACGCCATGCGGATCGGCTGCGCGCCGAAGTGGCCCATGTCCGCGTACAGCGCCTCCGCGCCGGTCAGCACCAGCACGACCGAGCCGAGCACCACGTAGGCCTGCAGCACGTGCGCGGCCATGAACGTGTACGCGTAGTAGGGATTGAGCGCCTGGATCACATTCGGCGACTGCATGATGTGCCACAGGCCGAGCACGGCGAGCACGAGGAACCAAAGCGTCATGATCGGCCCGAACAGACGGCCGACCGTGGCCGTGCCGTGCCGCTGGATCCAGAACAGCACGATCAGGATCACGACGGTCAGCGGAATCACCAGATGCGCCAGATGCGGCGCGGCGATCTGGAGACCTTCGACCGCCGAGATCACCGAGATTGCCGGCGTGATCACCGCGTCGCCGTAAAACATGCAGGCGCCGAAGATGCCGAGCATCATCAGAAGGCCGGCCATTTTCGATTTCTGATCGACCGAGCGCATCGCCAGCGCCATCAGCGCGAGGACGCCGCCCTCGCCGTTGTTGTCGGCGCGCATCACGAACAGCACGTACTTGACGCCGACCACGATCACGATTGCCCAGAACAGCAGCGAAATAACCCCAAGGATCGACTGATCGGTCAACGGGATGCCGTGCGACGGACTGAAGGCTTCCTTCAGCGCGTACAACGGGCTCGTACCGATGTCGCCGAACACCACTCCGATCGCGGCAATCGCAAGGGAAGGCAGTGGCTGTTTGTGTACGTGATTGTTATCTGTCATGGACGCGAGGAAATCCGTTCCCGGGCGGAAAAAACGACCGCTATTTTAAACTGCCCATCCGGTACCGCCCGGCTTGTTGTGGATACGCCACGTGGATGTCCGCGCAGTGTAGCACTGCGATATGGACGCGCCTGTCGCGGTGCGGACGTTCTGGCGCCGCGCGTGACGCATAAAAAAACGGAGCCCGACTGGGCTCCGTTTTGTGACACCCCGATGACGCGCGAGATCCGATGCGACAAAGCGTGAGGCGCGCGGCTTCGCGTCAATTGTCCGACGCCTCATCGGCCTGGGCGATGCCGCGCTTGATCCACGCGCCGAGGTTATGCGGACGCACCGTGTCCCACTCCTCGAACGGCTGATGAATCCACGGGTTGGTCGGCAGATACTGCACGTGGTAATCGGGCTTTACCTTCGAGCAGCCCTTGTACCACAGCACGGCCGAGCGCACCGCGGTGATGGCCGGATAGCGTTCCTTCAGATGCTGCTGCACGCGCGCGAGCGTGACGCCCGAATCGACGAGGTCGTCGACGAGCAGCACGTTACCGTGCAGTTCGCCGCGCGTCATCGTGATGTATTGCGCGATGTCGAGTTCGCCCTGCTGCGTGCCCGCTGCCTCGCGATAAGAGCTCGTTGCCAGAATCGCCAACGGCAGATCGTAGATGCGCGACAGCTGGTCGCCGACGCGCAGACCGCCGCGCGCGAGGCACAGGATCTTGTCGAACTTCCAGCCCGATTCGTGCACGGCAAGTGCAAGCATCTCGATCAGCCGGTGATATTCGTCCCAGCCGACCCACAGGTTCTTGTCGTCGTTGCGCGGATCTTTCATCGCGATCATGGGTACACCTTGCATCGCTTAGACCTTGAACGGATGACGCAGCAGAATCGTTTCGTCGCGGTCCGGACCGGTGGAGACCATGTCGATCGGAATGCCCGCGACTTCCTGCACGCGCGTCAGGTACGCACGCGCGTTGGCGGGCAGCTTGTCCCACTCCTTGATGCCGACCGTGCTTTCCTTCCATCCCGCAAAGGTTTCGTAGACCGGTACGCAGCGCGCGACTTCCGTCGCGCCGCGCGGCAGCAGATCGACGTTGTGGCCGTCGATCGTGTAGGCGACGCACAGCTTCACTTCGTCGAGACCGTCGAGCACGTCGAGCTTGGTCATGCACAGCCCCGTCACGCCGTTGATCTGGATCGAGCGACGCAGCGCGGAGACGTCGAGCCAGCCGGTGCGGCGCGGACGGCCGGTGACCGAGCCGAATTCCTTGCCGACGGTGGCGAGTTCGAGGCCGATCGGGTCCTGGCGCGAGGCATTGTCCGCATCGTACAGTTCGCTCGGGAACGGGCCCGAACCGACACGCGTGCAGTACGCCTTCGTGATGCCGACGATGTAGTTGAGCTTCTGCGGACCGACGCCCGCGCCCGCCGTCGCGGCACCCGCGACGCAGTTGCTCGAGGTGACGAACGGATAGGTGCCATGGTCGATGTCGAGCAGCGTGCCCTGCGCGCCTTCGAACAGCAGATTGCCGCCGTTCGCGTTGACGTCGTAGAGACGGCGCGACACGTCGGTGACCATCGGCTTCAGTCGGTCGGCGTAGCTCAGCATCGTGTCGAGCGTTTGCTGGAAGTCGACCGCGGCAGCGCCGAGGTACTGCGTGAGCACGAAGTTGTGATAGTCGAGGTTTTCGCGCAGACGCTCGGCGAAGGCTGGCGCGTCGAACAGGTCCTGCACGCGCAGGCCGCGGCGCGCGACCTTGTCTTCGTAGGCCGGGCCGATGCCGCGGCCGGTCGTGCCGATCTTGCTCGCGCCGCGGCGCGCTTCGCGGCCCTGGTCGATCGCGATGTGGTACGGCAGGATCAGCGTGGTGGCTTCGGAAATGAACAGGCGCTTCTGGACGTCGATGCCGGCGGCTTCGAGTTCGCCGATTTCCTTGAACAGCGCTTCCGGCGACAACACGACGCCATTGCCGATGTAGCACGCGACGCCGGGATGCATGATGCCCGACGGAATCAGACGCAAGATGGTTTTCTTGCCGCCGATGATAAGCGTGTGACCGGCATTGTGACCGCCCTGGAAGCGAACGACGCCCTGAGCGTGGTCCGTCAGCCAGTCGACGATCTTGCCCTTGCCCTCATCACCCCATTGGGTACCCACGACGACGACGTTGCGCCCGGGGTTCACATTCACTGCGCTGGCAGACATGTTGTTTCGTAAGCTGGTTAAAAACGTATTTTACCTAGGTTCGCGGAAGCTTCCGGAATTTTTCCGTTTCCGCTCAACGGTATGCACGTTATGTTGAGTATTGGGAGGGATGCGCGGCCGCGAAGAGTCGCTCGACCGCGCGCGATTCGGGCGGTGGTTGCGCCGCCCTCGGGCGAACGTCGGGGGACGGGTCCCCGGCAGCGTAGATCGGAACGCGCGGCTCAAGCGCGCGGTTCAACCACCCATGCGCCATTGCGCTCGACCAGCACGCGGTCGAACGCGAATTCATCGAGATCGTGCTTGTGGCCGGGCAGCGCCTGGATGACCACTTCACCGCCATCGCGCAATGCCGCGACCGCCACGCGCAACGCTTCGTCGTGCCGCCACGGCGCGAGGATCGCGCTGCTGCGCGCTTCGACCGGCGAGATCCGCGCGACTTCGCGCAGATCCAGCGAAAAGCCGGTTGCCGCGCGAGCGCGGCCATAGGCCTGACCGACGTGGTCGTAACGGCCGCCGCGCGCGACCGCGTTCGGCACGCCGTCCACGTAAGCGGAGAACATCACGCCGCTGTGGTACGCGTAGCCGCGCAGATCGGCGAGGTCGATCATCACTTCGGCGCCGTCGACCTGGCTCGCGAGAAACGCGAGGTCGTCGAGCGCGCGGGCGATCGCCGGTGAATTCGGCAGACGCGCCCGGGCCTCTTCGAGCACCGACGCGTCGCCGTACAGCGTCGGCAGCGCGCGCAGCGCATCGCGAATCACCGGCGAGAATTGCGCGGTCATCTCGACCAGGCGCGGCACGTCCTTGCCGGCCAGCGCGTCGTAGAGCGCCTGGCCGAGTTCCTCGGCGGCCGGCTCGGCTTCGATCAGCGCCGCCAGCACGCCCGCGTGACACAGGTCCAGACGCACCTTCGCGAGGCCGGCGAGACGCAGCGAGTCGAGCATCAGCTGCTGGATTTCGAGGTCCGCTTCGAGCCCCGCGTGGCCGTAGATTTCCGCACCGATCTGGATCTGCTCACGCGTCGCATGCAGGCCGCGCGGGCGCGTATGCGCGACGTTGCCCGCATAGCAAAGACGCGTGACGCCCTGGCGGTTCAGCAGATGCGCGTCGATGCGCGCGACCTGCGGCGTGATGTCGGCGCGCAGACCGAGCGTGCGGCCCGACAGCTGATCGACGAGCTTGAAGGTGCGCAGATTCAGATCGTGCCCACCGCCCGTCAGCAGCGACTCGAGGTATTCGAGCAGCGGCGGCATCACCATCTCGTAGCCGTACGAGCGGAAACGGTCCAGCAAATGACGCCGCAATTCTTCGATCTTGCGGGCCTCCGACGGCAGCACGTCGGCGATATTCTCAGGAAGCAACCAGGTCGACATCGATACAGTCCTACGGCGTTGAACACGGCGTCTTGCAGCGCCGATGATGAGTGTGAATGACGTAGAGCGGCTTGATTCTGGCGGCTGACACAGACGCCCGGGCGGCGCTTTGCGGCACGCGCGCGACGCGCGGCGGCGTGGCCGGTCAGTACGCGTTTTGCTCGGGCCGGCAAAACACGCCGCAACACGCGGCGTTCGTCAGACCAGCAAGCCGGCTTCAGGTCGCGATGAACAGTAGAACCAGCCCGAGCAACATCACGATGAGCCCTCCGACACGAATCTGATGCGGCGGTCGTTCCGCTATTTTACGGAACGTGTCGCGCCAGGCGGTTGGAAAAACGAACGGAAACATCCCCTCGATAATCAGCATCAGCGCGATCGCGAGCAATAACGAACCAGCTATGTCCATGCGAGTGAAGCGGCCGCGATGCGGATGCCGCGGCCTTCGGTAATCAGCGTTTGCGCGCAGCAGGCGCGGAAGCGTCCGGGGCGACGCCGCCGGTCGGGCTACGCATGAAGCGGAAGAACTCGCTACTGGAGTCGACCACGATCAGGTCGCCCGGCTTGAAGGTCTTCCGGTACGCCTGCATGCTTTGATAAAACTGGTAGAACTGCGGATCCTTGCCGAACGCTTCGGCAGCGATCTCCGCGGCCTTTGCATCGCCTTCGCCGCGAATGCCCTGCGCCTGCGCGAGGCCGTCGGCGAGCACCGCCTGCTGCTTGGCGAGCGCGTCCGCGCGGATCTGGTTCGCTTCGGCGGCGCCCTTCGCTCGCTCGTCCGCCGCGACCTGCTGGCGCGCGGCGATCATGCGCTTGAATACCGCGTCGGCCACCGCGGCCGGGAAATCGACGCGCGTGAGTTGCACATCCACGACCGATACGCCGAGCGATGCCGCGCCCTTGTCCATCGCACCGCGGGCCTCTTCGGCGACCGCCGGTTGTTTGGCGAGCGCGTCGGACAGCGTGAACTTGCCGAACGCGTCGCCGAGCGCGCCGCGCGACAGCAGCGCGAGCCGGTCGGGCAGACTCTGCGGATCACCCTTCGTTTCGGCGATCAGCTTCAGCGGATCGGTCACGCGGAACTTGATCACCGGGTTGACCAGCAGATCAGTTTTGTCGGACGTGACGTAATGATCTTCGTCGGGTGCGTCGAGCGACTGGATGCGATTGTCGACGAACACGACCGTTTGCAGCGGCGGCGGCAGCTTCACGTGCAGCCCCGGGCCGAGCAGCGTGGGCGTCGCGTCGCCGCGCGCGGATAACACGGCCATATGCCGTTGATCGACGACGAACACCATCGACGATGCCGCGAACAGCACGATGACGACCGCGACGACGAGCGCAATGATTCGGTTCATATTCTTGTGCGCTCCTTATTGAACGTCGTCTTCGCGTATGCGATTGCGGAACGCTTCGCGCGAGCGCAGCGACGCGGCGCTCGGCCGGCTCGCTGGCGCAGGCGCGGAAGCGGCGGGTGCGGATGCGCCATCGGCGGCGGAGCCTGCCGCGGCACCGGTCTCAGCGGCCGAAGCGGCCGACGGCGCGGCCGCACTCGCCGCTTGCGGCGCGCCCGCGACAGCAGGACCCGAAGCGGCGGCGCCCGCCGCCGCGGCCTGGCGTTCGCGGTTCTGCTCGACGAGCCTGTCGAGCGGCAGATACAGCACGTTGTTGCCGTTCTTCGCGTCGACGAACACCTTGGTCGCGTTCGCGTAAATCTGCTGCATGGTTTCCATGTACAGGCGGAAGCGCACGACGGCCGGCGCCTTCGCGTATTGGGCGTAGACCTGGTTGAAGCGCTCGGCCTCGGCCTGCGCCTGCGCGACCGTGGTCTGGCTATAGGTTTTGGCTTCCTGGACCTGACGATCGACGTCGGCCTGCGCGCGCGGCAGGAGATCGGCCGCATAAGCCTGCGCATCGCGTTTCGCGCGTTCGTTTTCGTCGTGCACCTTCGCAGCGTCGGCGAACGCCGGTTGCACCTGCTCGGGCACTTGCACGCTCTGGATCGTCACGCCCGTGACTGCCAGACCGGACTGGTACTGATCGAGCGATTGCTGGATCGCCGCGATCAGCTGCTGGCGCAAAGTTTCGTGATCCTGATCGAGGATATCGCTAGTGCTCTGCGCGCCGACGATGCCGCGCACCGCCGCCTGCGCGGCGTGCATCACGCTCTGATCGGGATCGACGCTGCGAAACAGAAAGTCGTTGGGATTGCGCACCTGGTACTGCACGGCGAAGCGCACGTCGACGATGTCGCCGTCGTGTGTGAGCATTGACGCGTCCTTCACGTTCGCGAGACGCACCACATTGCTACGGCCGATCTCGACCTGGCGGATCTGCCCGACATTGACGAACTCGTGGGACTCGAACGGAAACGGCAGACGCCAGTGCACGCCCGGCGCCGCGGTATAGCGATACTTGCCGAACTGCAGCACGACGGCCGCCTGGCCATCCTGCACGACGAACACGCCGCTGCCGAGATAGATCGCGATCAGCACGCCGATCACGATGCCGACGCCGATGCGCGCGCCACGGCCGTTGTCAGGACGGCCACCGCCGACACCGCCGCCCCTGCGCCCGAAAATCCGGGACAGACGGCGATTGAAATCACGCCACATTTCGTCGAGATCGGGCGGACCTTCACCGTCGCGTGCCGGTCGCTTCGGATCGTTCGGCCGTTGCCGGTCGCCGTTGCCGTCGCCCCGGCCCCAACGCGGATCGTTCAGTGAAAGCAAGGCGCGCATACGCAGCCAGATACTCCGCTCGTTGTAATCGTTCACCTGTGTTCGTTCACCAGAGTAGACAGCGGGTCAGTGCAATTTTGGAACGGGTCAGTGCCCGAGTTCTGGAACCTTGTGGTCGTCGCGCAGTTGCGCCGCGCGGTCATCTTGCGACGCATCGAACGGCATGTCGGCAAGCGGTTCGGCTGTAGCGATTTCGGCGATGGCAGCGCGCAATGCATCCAGCCCCTGCCCGGTGCGCGCGCTCAAAAAGACGCGCGAAATATTACCATACTCGTCCCGCTCGACCGCGTCGCCACGGGCTGCCAGCTCTGGCACCGCGTCGATCTTGTTGAACACGAGCACCTGACGGATCGTGTCCGCGCCGATCGCGTGCAACACCTCGTTGACCTGATCGATCTGGTCGAGCCGCACCGCGCTCGATGCATCGACGACATGCAGCAGCAGGTCCGCGTGAATGGTTTCCTCGAGCGTCGCGCGGAACGCGGCGACGAGTTGGTGCGGCAGCTCGCGGATGAAACCGACGGTATCGGACACCACCACCTGCCCCGCTTCGTCGCCCAGATACACGCGCCGCGAGGTGGTATCGAGCGTGGCGAACAACTGGTCGGCGGCATACGCCTGCGCCTTGGTCAGCGCGTTGAAGAGCGTCGATTTGCCGGCGTTCGTGTAGCCGACGAGCGACACCGACATCGTCTGGTTGCGATTCCGCGCCCGGCGTTGCGTGCCATGCTGGCGGCGCAGCTTGTCGAGGCGGATCTTGAGCGCCTTGATGCGCTCGCCGATCAGCCGGCGGTCGGTTTCGAGCTGCGTCTCGCCTGGACCGCGCAATCCGATACCGCCCTTCTGACGTTCGAGGTGGGTCCACGCGCGAATCAGCCGGGTCGACAGATATTGCAGCTGCGCGAGTTCGACCTGCAGCTTGCCTTCGTGGCTGCGCGCGCGCTGCGCGAAAATGTCGAGGATCAGACTGGTGCGATCGACCACGCGCCGATTAAGCGCCCGCTCCAGATTGCGCTGCTGCGCAGGCGCCAGAGCATGGTTGAAGATCACGAGTTCGATGTCGTTTGCTTCGCACGCAAGGCGCAATTCTTCGGCCTTGCCGCTGCCGACGAACATCTTCGCGTCGGGACTGGAACGGCGTCCGGTGAGGGTGACCAGGGGGTTCGCGCCCGCGCTTTGCGCGAGCAGGCTGAGTTCTTCGAGACTGGCTTCGAAATCGATCTTGCCGAAGTCGATGCCAACGAGCGCTGCATTGATCAAATTGGAGGGTATCAAAATGACGCGGCCGGGAGTGATCGCCAACGGGCGACAGTGTGCCGGCCGCGGCGAGGGTTAGGACTGTTCGGAATCCGGGTGGAAATTCACCGGACGGGCAGGCACGACCGTCGAAATGGCGTGCTTGTAGACCATCTGGGTGACCGTATTCCGGAGCAACACGACGTACTGGTCGAACGATTCGATGTTCCCTTGAAGCTTGATGCCGTTGACCAGGTAGATCGACACCGGCACATGCTCTTTACGCAGTGCGTTCAAAAACGGGTCTTGTAACAATTGCCCTTTGTTGCTCATAGCAAACTCCGTATTTTTTTGCAGGTTGACTGAATTGACGGCGAAGAAAAAGAGATCCGCCGCCAACCGCTACACTATAGCTGATTTTCATTTCGACGCGCGGGCCCGGGACCCCCGGCCAAACCCAGCATACACGCGGGTTTCAGCCCAGGTATAAGACCAGCTTCAGCTTGCTTCAGCCTTTGTCCGCGTAAGGGTTCGTCGACGATCTGAACTCTATTCGCAATGGAGTCCCCGTCAGCTTGAAAGTTTCCCGGAAGCGATTTTCGAGGTACCGCTTATACGTGTCGGTGATCGCGTCGAGCGCATTGCCGTGAATCACGATAATCGGCGGATTCTGTCCGCCCTGGTGTGCGTAACGCAGCTTCGGACGCACTGGACCGCGACGGCGCGGCTGCTGGAATTCGACCGCCTCGATCAGCGCGCGCGTCAGCTTCGGCGTCGGCAGCTTCGACATCGCGGCCGTGTACGCGTCGTCGACCGAACGCATCAGCGGCCCGATTCCGGTTTTTTCCGCAGCGGAAATGAAATGGAATTTGGCGAAGTCCAGAAATTTTAGTTTGCGTTCGAGGTCGGCTTTGGTGCGCTCGCGCACATGCGGATCGAGACCGTCCCATTTGTTCACGCCAACCACCAGCGCGCGGCCCTGCTCGACGACGAAGCCAGCGATGTGCGCATCCTGATCCGAGATGTCCTGACGCGCGTCGAGCAGCAGGATCACGACGTTCGCATCGGAGATCGACTGCAGCGTCTTCACGACCGAGAACTTTTCGATCGCCTCGAACACCTTGCCGCGGCGGCGCAGGCCGGCCGTGTCGATCAGCGTATACGGCTTGCCGTTGCGCTCGAAATCGACGTAGATCGAGTCGCGCGTAGTGCCGGGCATGTCGAACGCGATCACGCGCTCTTCGCCGACCAGCGCATTGATCAGCGTCGACTTACCAACGTTCGGCCGGCCGACGATGGCGATCTTCACGCCGCGCGCTTCCTTGTCTTCCTCGTTCTCTTCCGGCTGACCGGCATACGCGACTTCGAGCGCCTCGTTGATCATGTCGGTGACGCCGTCGCCGTGCGCGGCCGAAATCGCGCGCGGATCGCCGAGACCGAGTTCGTAGAAGTCGGCCGCGACGTTGGCGTACTTCATGCCCTCGGCCTTGTTCACGACGAGGAAGATCGGCCGGCCGACCTTGCGCAGATAGTCGGCGATCGACTTGTCCTGCGGCGCGAGACCGTTGCGCCCATCGACGATGAACACGACGACGTCCGACTCCTCGACCGCCTGGCGGGTCTGGCGCGCCATCTCGTGCAGGATGCCGTCTTTCGCGACCGGCTCGAAGCCGCCGGTGTCGACGACCAGATACGGCCGCTCGCCGGCGCGTCCTTCGCCGTAATGGCGATCGCGCGTGAGACCGGGCAGGTCGGCAACCAGCGCGTCACGCGAACGCGTAAGGCGGTTGAACAGCGTGGATTTCCCCACATTGGGGCGCCCAACGAGGGCAATAACGGGTTTCATCTGATGTTGTTCACGGTGAAACGCGGGATCGCAACCGATCGCGCGCGTAGCGACGCCAGGCGGCCGCCACGGGGTGGCGTTCTGACGAAATTATCACGAATTCAGCCTGCTCCGGATGCGCGATCGATATGCGCATCCAAGCGGACGGGCGTGGGCTGCACAGACGCCGCCGGGGGCCTGCTTCAGACCGGGCTGCTCGACGGCTGACGCGCTCGTGTTCGAGGGCGTCGTTAATTTGCAAGGCCGCCGACGAAGCGCACGCGCCGCCTTGCATGCCGGCGGCCACGGCCTCGATCCGACTTGCCGGACCAGCCCGTCCGGCGATTTTTTCTATTGAGCCTGCCCGATCACGCGACGGGCAGCATGGCAACCCGACGCAGGAGCCGCACGCCAAAGCCGGCGCAGACTTCAATTAAAAAGCGCGCGGCCGGCAAAGCCGGCCTGCGCGCCCGACATCATTTATAGCGATCAGCGCGGACGATAGCCGAACAGGCCGCCGTCGCGCGTCTGTACGACCAGCGTGTCGCCAGCCAGCACCGGCGCCGCGGTAATCGCGCTGCCGTCGGTCTTCACTCGTGCGACGAGCGTGCCGTCGACGGTCGACAGGAAATGCACGAAGCCCTTGTAGTCGCCGAACACGGCCGCGCGGCCGAGCAGCGTCGGCACGCTCAGGTCGCGGTTCTTCAGCGTGTCGTTCTTCCACAGCACCGAGCCGTTGCTCACGTCGAATGCGGACACGACCGACCAGTCGTCGGCGGCGACCACGCTGCGCTCATCCTGCGCGAGGCCGCTCGTGCTCGAGAACGGCTTGCCCCACAGCGCGCGGCCCGAGTTGGCGTCGAAACAGCCAATCTGGCCCTGGAACGTCACCGCGCAGGTCTCCGAACCCACCAGCGTAGGCGGGCCGGTCACGTCGTTGATACGCTCGACCTCGGTCACGCCCTTCGGATATGACACCGGCGTTTGCCAGTAGGCGTCGCCCGTCTGCAAGTTGATCGCGGCGAACGAGCCGCCCGGGAAGCCGGCCAGCACGGCCGCGTCACCTGCGAACGTCATGCCCGACGACACGCGCAGGTTCAGCGGCACCGCGCGGTTGCGGAAGTTCCACTTCTGCTCGCCGGTTTGCGCGTTGAACGCGACGATCTGGCCGTCGATCGTGCGCACGATCACGAGGCCGTTGCCGACGAGCGGCGGCGTAATGATCTCGCCCGGCGCCTTCGCGGTCCACAGCTGCTTGCCGTCCGCGCCTAGCACGTACACGTCGCCCTTCAAGCCACCGACCGCGGTGAGCGTGCCATCGCTGCCGACGCCCGCCGACAGATCATCGTGCAACTTGACGCGCCACACGTCCTTGCCCGTTTGCGCGTCGATCTTGGCGACCGTGCCATTCGTGCCGGCAGCATACACGGCGTTGCCGACCGCAACCGGCGAGAACAGGTAGCGGCCCGCCTTGCCGACGCTCGCCGACCAGGACTGCTGCACGTCGAGCACGGGTTTGAACTCGGTGAGCGGCGTCGGCACACGGCGCTCGTCTTTCGTGGATGAGCAAGCCGCCAGCGTGAGAACGGTCATCGCACAGATAACGGGCACGGCGTAACGTTTCAGCAGATTCATCGGTGGACGAAGCATTCAGGAAATTGGATTAAAGGAGACCGCCTTGCGGTCGTGGCTCGCGGCGCGCTGCGCGGGACGCTCAGCCGCCAAGCGCATCCAGCTTGAACTGGATCAGCTGGCGCGCCGAACTGTCGCTGTTCGACAGCGAGTCGAGCGCGAGCTTGTAGGCCGCGCGCGCGTCGTCGCGCTTGCCCTGGGCGGCGAGCAGGTCGCCGCGGCGGTCCGCCACGACGCCCTTGAAGGCATCGGATTGTGGCTCGGCCAGGAGCGCGAGGCCCTGGTCGTATGCCTTGTCGTCGAGCAGCAGCGATGCCATGCGCAGCTTCGCGATCTGCTTGAACTCGTCGTCCTTCGCGTGATCGATCGCCCATTGCAGTTGCGCCTTCGCGCCGGCTTCGTCGCCAGCGGCGTACAGCGCCTTGGCGGCGCCCAGCGCGGTCATCTGCGCGTAGGCAGTGCGGCCGAACTTGTCTTCCATGTCGGCGGCGACGCGCGCAATCTGCGCCTTATCGCCCGATGCCTCGGCTTGCTGAACCTGGTCATACAGCACCGCGGCTTCCGCGGCCTGACGACGCTGCCAGAAATTCCAGCCGTTCCAGCTCGCGCCTGCCAGCAACACCACCAGCACGATCCACGTGGTCGCATTGCCCCACTGCGTCCACCATGCCTTCAGACTTTCAATCGATTCTTGTTCGTCGTGGTAACTCATTGCCCGGCGATTTCCTCATTCTTGCTACGTGTGCGTGTCGAGCCAGCCGGCCCAACGACATCGCGATCAGTCGTCGCCGTCTTCGGCGGATGCAACCATCGCATTGATTAGATATTCGGTCAAGTCTTCGGCGGGCACGTTCTGTTGCTCGTTCTTACCGCCGTGGGCTTGCGTATCGCGCAGCGGTTTCACGCCGACCGTGCCGTTGGCGATCTCATCTTCGCCGAGCACGACCGCGAACGCGGCGCCGCTCGCGTCGGCGCGCTTCATCTGCGACTTGAAGCTTGCCGACTGACCGTCCACGCTGCAATGCAGGATCACGTCGAGACCGGTATCGCGCAGACGCTCGGCGATGATGAACGCCTGCTCGCGCGCGGTGTCGCCCTGATGGACCACGTACACGTCGCAACCTTCGTCTTCCGGCACGAGCTGTTCCTCCTTCAGCAGCTCGAGAATCCGCTCGACGCCCATCGCCCAGCCGCACGCAGCCGTCGGCTTGCCGCCGAGCTGTTCGATCAGCGGATCGTAGCGGCCGCCCGCCGCGACCGTGCCTTGCGCGCCGAGTTTGTCGGTCACCCACTCGAACACGGTCAGATTGTAGTAATCGAGACCGCGCACGAGACGCGGATTGATCGTGAACGGAAGGTTGTTCGCCTTCAGCAGACGCTGCAGAGCTTCGAAGTGCGCGCGCGATTCTTCCCCAAGAAAATCGATCAGCTTCGGCGCGTTCCGCGCGACTTCCTGCAGCGCAGGATTCTTCGTATCGAGCACGCGCAGCGGGTTCGTATAGAGACGGCGCTTCGCGTCTTCGTCGAGCACGTCCATGTGCTTTTCGAAATACGCGATCAGTTCGACACGATGCGCGGCGCGCTCTTCAGCGAGGCCCAACGAGTTGATTTCGAGCTTGATGCCAGTCAGGCCGAGGTCGTCCCACAGACGCTGGCACATCATGATGATTTCCGCGTCCGCATCCGGACCCGCGAAACCGAGCGCCTCGACACCGACCTGGTGGAACTGGCGATAACGGCCGCGCTGCGGACGCTCGTGACGGAACATCGGACCGATATACCACAGACGCTTCGGGCCATCGTACAGCATGTTGTGTTCGATCGACGCGCGCACCACGGCCGCCGTGTTTTCCGGGCGCATCGTCAGGTTTTCGCCGTTCAATGCGTCGGTGAAGCTGTACATCTCTTTTTCGACGATGTCGGTCACTTCGCCGATACCGCGTGTGAACAGCTGCGTATGCTCGACGATCGGCGTGCGGATATTCTGGTATCCGTACGAACGCAGCATCGACTTGACGGTGGTTTCGAAAAATTCCCAGAGCCCGGCTTCCTGCGGAAGGATGTCGTTCATGCCCTTCACGCCAGACAGCTTCTCGAGCTTTTTCTTCTGTTCAGTCATCTGTGTTTCGATAGCGGGTATTTAGTTGAGCGCGTCGGCGCGGCCATAGCGGCGCTCGACGTAGTCGCTCACGATTTGCTGGAATTCTTGCGCGATGTTCTCGCCGCGCAGCGTCTTCACCTTTTCGCCGTCGATGAACACCGGCGCGGCCGGATTCTCGCCCGAGCCCGGCAGGCTGATGCCGATATTCGCCTGCTTCGATTCGCCCGGACCATTGACGATGCAGCCCATCACCGCGACGTGCATCTGCTCGACGCCGGGATACTGGTCGCGCCACACCGGCATCTGCTGACGAAGGTAGGTCTGGATCTGCGACGCGAGTTCCTGGAACAGCGTGCTCGTGGTGCGGCCGCAGCCGGGGCACGCGATCACCATCGGCGTGAACGACCGGAGGCCCATGGTCTGCAGAATTTCCTGACCGACGATCACTTCGCCTGTGCGCGACGCGCCCGGTTCCGGCGTCAGCGAAATACGGATCGTATCGCCGATGCCCTGCTGCAGCAGAACCGACAGCGCCGCGGTTGACGCGACGATGCCCTTCGAGCCCATGCCCGCTTCGGTCAGGCCAAGATGCAGCGCGAAATCGCAACGGCGCGCGAGTTCGCGGTACACGGCAATCAGATCCTGCACGCCGCTGACCTTGCACGACAGGATGATCTGGTCGCGCCCGAGGCCGAGTTCGACCGCACGTTCCGCCGAGCCGATCGCCGACTGGATCAACGCTTCGTACATCACGCTTTGCGCTTCCCACGGAGTGGCGCGCGAGCCGTTTTCGTCCATCATCTTCGCGAGCAGGTCCTGGTCGAGGCTGCCCCAGTTCACGCCGATGCGCACCGGCTTGTCGTATTTGACCGCCGTCTCGATCATCTGCGCGAACTGCGTGTCGCGCTTCGCGCCGTGCCCGACGTTGCCCGGATTGATCCGGTACTTCGACAGCGATTCCGCGCAGCCCGGATAGTCGCGCAGCAGCAGGTGGCCGTTGTAGTGGAAGTCGCCGATGAGCGGCACCATCACGCCCATGCGGTCGAGTTGCTCGCGGATCGCCGGAACGGCCGCCGCCGCTTCCGGCGTATTCACGGTGATACGCACCAGTTCGGACCCGGCTTGCGCCAGTTCCTTGATCTGGATAGCGGTGCCGATCGCGTCGGCGGTGTCGGTGTTGGTCATCGACTGCACGCGCACCGGCGCATCGCCGCCGACGGTCACGAGCTGGCCGCCCCAGCGGACGTTGACCGCATGCGACTTGCGCCGCATCGCGGGGCCGCCGAACACCGGCTCGTCTGAAACGATCTTGCTACAGGATTGGGATTGAGCTTCGGTTTGCATCGAAAAACCCATTTACGCCGCACGCGCTATGCAAAAACGCAGCGCCTGAATTGAAAAAGCGCCGCGGACCGGTTGACCGCGGCGCATACCGTATCTGTCAAGGCAGCGCAAAGCGCGCCACGTTGCCCTTGGCTGTCGCATATTTCGACGGATCGACCGGCTGGCCGTCGAGCGTCACCGACTCGAGACCCGCCGTGTTGCCGACCGTGACCTTGAACGGACCGACACCCGTCACTTGCTTCGGATCGCCGGCATGCACGAGGCCGGAGAACAGTTCCTTGCCGTTCTTGTCACGCACGCTGAACCAGCTGTCCTGCGTCACGCGCAGCGCGACGACCGCCTCGCCGAGCGCTGGCGTGACCGCCGGTGCCGACGCGTTCGCCACGACCGCCGGTGCATTTGCGCTCTCCATGGCGGCCTGTGCCTGAGCCTGCGAGCCGGCCTTCGGTGCCGCGGCCGTCGGTGCCGGCGTTGCCGCTGTATTCGCTGCCGGGGCCGAGCCCGGCGCGGTGCCAGTGGCAAGCGGAGCCGGCATCGGCGTTGCCGACGCAGACACCGCATTATCAGCGCTCGCCGCGTTGTCAGCCGTGGCCGCCGCATCCGGCGCCGATGCCCCTTCCGCCGCCGTCGCCGGACCCTGAGCGACCGCGCCCGAAGCCGCCGTGTCGCTGATAGTCGAACTATTCGCGCTTGCCTTCAGGCGCGCGAGCCACGCGGACGAATCACCGCCGTTAGTGCGCCACATCCCGAGTGCGATGACCGCGACGACGATCGCCGCAATGCCCCACAGCCACGAACGGCTCTTATGCCCGCTGTCGCCGAGCGACAGCGAAACCTTGCCGCGCGGCAGATCCTTGCCCGATGACGCCGGCATCGACAGATTCGGCGCCGGCACGCCCTTCTCGCGACGCAGCGCCGCCGTAAAAGGCGCCGGATCGGCGCCCAGCATTTTCGCGTAGCTGCGCACGACGCCGAGTGCGAACGTCGTGTCCGGCAGATGGCTGACGTCGCCCGCCTCGAGCGCGCTCAGCTTGACGACCGACACCTTCAGCCGCGCCGACACGTCCTCGATAGTCCAGCCTTTCGACTCGCGCAACTGGGTCAAGCGCGCGCCAACCGCTGCCAACGAATCAAGGGCCGGCTGCACGACAGGCTGGACCACCGCCCTTGCAACGGGTGCCGGATGGCCATCGCTCGTGTCTGTCTCGTGCGGCTGCGGGTGCTGCGGCTCACTCATCCCAAATCCTTTCGCGTCGATTCTTTTAATCGTGCGACCGGACGGGCTCGAGCGTCACGTCCAAATCGCAGACCGTTTATAACAAAATGTGCGGCTTTGTGTACCGCTCCCGATCGATTCTGCAAACTTTCTTTTAATCGCCGGTGGCATGGGAGCATTTTTGCGCTCGCGGTGCTTTCCGCCGAACGCCGACGCCCTGCCGCCCCTCGCGATTACACGGCGCGAACCTCGATCACCTTCGCCGCCTTCCCGGTGCGCTCAGCAAGACGCGTGCGGTCTTTCACCGCGCCGGCCAGCTGACCGCAGGCAGCATCGATATCGTCGCCGCGGGTCTTGCGCACAGTGGTGACCACGCCAGCGTCCATCAACACCTGCGCAAACCGCTTGATCTGTTCCGGCTTCGAACGGATAAGGCCCGATTCGGGGAACGGATTGAACGGAATCAGATTGAACTTGCACGGCACGTTACGCGTGACGGCGAGCAACTCGCGCGCGTGCGCCTCGCTGTCGTTCACGCCATCGAGCATGCAGTATTCGAACGTAATGAAATCTCGCGGCGCGACTTTCAGATAGCGCTCGCACGCCGCCATCAGCTCGCGCAGCGGGTACTTTTTGTTGAGCGGCACCAGCACGTCGCGCAGCGCGTCGTTCGAGGCATGCAGCGACACCGCGAGCGCCACGGGCAGATCCGCGCCGAGCCGGTCCATCATCGGTACGACGCCCGAAGTGGACAACGTGACGCGCCGGCGCGACAGGCCGTACGCATTGTCGTCGAGCATCAGGCGCATGGCCGGCACGACTGCGTCGTAATTGAGCAGCGGCTCGCCCATCCCCATCATCACGACGTTCGTGACGACGCGCTCGCCCTTGCCGTCGCCCCCCATCGCGCGGCCGCCGGCATCACCACGCGACGCGCGCAGCGCAAACTCAGCCATGCGCAACTGGCCGATGATTTCGCCGGTAGTGAGATTGCGGGAGAACCCCTGCTTGCCGGTCGAGCAGAACCGGCAGTTGACCGCACACCCAGCCTGTGACGACACACACAGCGTGCCGCGCGTTTCTTCGGGGATGTAGACGGTTTCAACGGCGTTGCCGTTTCCGACGTCGATCAGCCACTTGCGTGTGCCGTCCGACGAAACGTGGTCGCTGACGACGTCCGGCATCGTGATCGCGGCGCGCCCTTTAAGCTTTTCGCGCAAGGACTTCGCGAGATCGGTCATGCCGTCGAAGTCGGCAGCGTTGTATTGATGAATCCAGCGCTGCAATTGCTTGGCGCGAAACGGTTTCTCGCCCAGGCTGTCGCAATAGGCGACGAGCCCTTGGGCGTCGAGGTCGAGAAGGTTGACGGAGGGACTGCTCGTCATATCGAATCCTGCCATTTCATTGCGAGACTACGTTCATGCAACAAGCTGCATGAACGCCGTGCCCGTTCGCGCCCATTCCTGCTGCTTTTACCTTACTACTTTGCCGTGCAACGCGCGCGATTCATGCGATAAAACAATTCGGCTGCACGAAACGCGCCAGGCGGACTCGACTTACGACCGAGGCCAGTGCCTGACCTCAGCGCGAGGCGCTCAACGCGAGTAGACGTTGACTTGGGGGAAGAAGAATGCGATTTCAATCGCGGCCGTTTCCGATGCGTCCGAGCCGTGCACCGCGTTGGCGTCGATGCTGTCCGCGAAGTCGGCACGGATCGTGCCCTTTTCTGCCTTCTTCGGGTCAGTCGCACCCATCAGATCACGGTGTTTCAGGATCGCGTTTTCGCCTTCCAGCGCCTGCACGACCACCGGACCCGAGATCATGAATTCGACGAGGTCCTTGAAGAACGGACGTGCTGCGTGCACGGCGTAGAACTTCTCGGCGTCAGCACGCGACAGATGAACCATGCGCGATGCCACGATCTTCAGACCAGCGTTTTCAAAACGGGTATAGATCTGGCCGATCACGTTCTTGGCCACTGCGTCCGGCTTGATAATCGACAGGGTGCGCTCGATCGCCATAAAAACTCCAAAAAATTAAGAAGTTACAGATTCAAATGAATCCGCTATTGTAGCATGTTCCCCGTGCGCCATTGCGATTGAACCCTTACAGCACTGAAAGAATCAAAGCAAAGGGCGCGAAATACTGGTAGCGTAGGCCATGTGGGCGACTGGAGGTATTGAAACTCCGTGCTGCCGCGCTAATCTTACGGATGAACGGTGCGCCCGCCGGCGCTTCGCAAATTGCCGTATCACCATCACGAAACACGCTTCCGAGGTAAGGAGAGATCATGAACGAACATCCGTATATGTTTGGCCGCAACGGCGCGGTCAGCACGGTCGAAACACGCAACCGCGTGCTACGGAATACCTACTGGCTGCTCGCGCTGTCCATGATTCCGACCGTGCTCGGCGCGTGGGTGGGTCTTGCCACCGGCTTCTCACTGTTCGCCGCCACCAGCCCCGCCATGAGCATGCTGGCATTCTTCGCGATCGCCTTCGGCTTCATGTTCGCGATCCAGCGCACCAAGGACAGCGCCGTCGGCGTTTTCGTACTGCTCGGCTTCACGTTCTTCATGGGGCTGATGCTGTCGCGCATTCTCGCGTTCGTGCTCGGCTTCTCGAACGGCCCGTCGCTGATCATGCTCGCTTTTGGTGGCACCGGTGTGATCTTCGCGGCCATGGCGACCATCGCCACGGTCAGCAAACGCGACTTCTCGGGCCTCGGCAAGTGGCTCTTCATGGGCGTGATCGTGATCCTGCTGGCTTCGGTCGCGAACGTGTTCCTGCAACTGCCGGCGCTGATGCTGACGGTTTCAGTCATGGCAATCGTGATCTTTTCCGCCTACATCATGTTTGACGTGCAGCGCGTCGTGAACGGCGGCGAGACGAATTACATCACGGCGACGCTGGCGATCTACCTGGATCTGTACAACGTGTTCGTCAATCTGCTTGCGCTGCTCGGCATTTTTGGCGGCAACCGCAATTAAGTTTGCCCTCGACGCTCAAATTAGAAGCCCATAACGATTGCTCGTTATGGGCTTTTTCATTACCTGACCACCCGGCGCATGGCGTGCAGCGCGACCGGACGCCAACCGGGTGCCACAGTCACACCGTCAACCACGCGAAACCTTCGCTCTGCGACGCAACCACCACCTCCGTGGGAGCCGCGTCAAGCACGCCCGCCAGCGCCGCCTGCGCAAGTTCCGGCAGATTGTTCTGCTGGCTCAGATGCGCTGCGACCAGATGCCGCAAGCGCGAGCGGTCGAGCGACGCCAGGATTTCAGCTGCCGCGTGATTGTTCAGATGCCCGTGATTGCCGCCGATACGCGCCTTCAGCGACGGCGGATAACGACTGCCCGCGAGCATCTGCACGTCATGATTGCATTCGAGCACGAGCGCGTCGCAGCCACTCAGCACCGCGCTGATATGCGGCGTGGAGGTGCCCACGTCGGTGAGCACGCCAAGCCGGCTCGCGCCGTTCGAGAACACGTATTGGAGCGGTTCGCGAGCGTCGTGCGGAACGGTATAAGGGAGAACGCTGAGCTCTCCGATCGATACCGCCTCGTCGCCCCACAGCACCTGCAGGTCAACATCGGCTTCGTCGGCGCCCACCGCGCGCGCGGTGCCCCAGCTCATGTACAGCGGAATCGACCACTTGCGCGCCAGCGTCAATGCGCTGCCGATGTGATCGCTATGTTCATGCGTAATCAGGATCGCGTCGAGGTGCTCGGCACTCGCGCCGAGCCGCGTCAGACGCCGCTCGACTTCGCGCGCGGAAAAACCGCAATCGAGCAGCACACGCGTGGTGACCGCACCGCTGCGCGCCTCCACCAGCAGCGCATTGCCTTCACTGCCGCTGCCGAGACTTGCGAAGCGCACGACCCGCCTTAGTTCAGTTGCGCGTGCAGCAGCGACACGATGCGCTGCGCGTCCGACGACGTGTCGATCTGCCCATTCGCGTCGACGACCGCGACCTGCGTCACCGCGTCGCCCTTCGCGCGCACATTGACGAGGAATTCCTGGCCCGGCTTGCGCGTCGAATTGCCGCTGTAGAATAGTTTGCCGAACAGGCCTTCCTTCTTCAGTTCCTGCATCGAATCCGCGTAGCGCACGTAGTAGATGCCCTTCTCGCGATCGCGGTTGTCGACCGTAAAGTTGGTGCGATCGAGCGCGAGGCCCACACGCAGCCAGGCACGGTCGAACGACTCCTGCAGATCGAGCGTCGACGCACCCGCGCTCTGCTCGATCGTGGTCGGCGCGGCGGCGGTGCGCGCGTCGGTCAGCAGTTGCTTCGATTGTGCTTCGGTCAGGCCGAACTTCTGCATCAGCTTGGCGAGAAACAGCGCCTCGAGCGCCGGATCACGCGGACGCTCTTCCCAGCGCGAAGACGTCTTGTCCTGCCCGGTCATCACCTCTTCCATCGCGCTGTGCGTGATCGAGATATCGGTCGCGCCGTCCGGACCGCGCGATACCAGCGTGCGGAAACTGTCGCGGGTGCCCGACGAATAGGCGAAGTCGATGACCTTGCCGATCGTGCGGCGGAACCAGTCGTCCGGAATGTTCGCGCGGTTTTCCGCCCAGTCGGTCGTCATGATGCCGGTGGCCGGCGCATCGGTCTTCAGCACGAAGCCGTTTTCCTGCCAGAACTCCTGCAGCTGCGGCCAGAGCTGTTCCGGGGAACGGCCGTCGACCACCAGCCAGCGACGGTCGCCGTCGCGCTCGATATGCATGCCGAGCGGATCCTGCGCGTTCGGCTGACCTTCGGTCGCGTTGCCGGCCGCCGTGACAGCGCGCGTCGGCGTGCCACCAAGCGCCAGATTGGCCGGCGGTGCCACATAGCGCTGGTCGTTCGGCGACGTGCTCAGATCGCTCGGCACGGCGAGCGGCGGCGCGCTCGAGGTCGCCTTGTAGTTGACGCGGTCGGAAGCGAACCAGTCGTTCAGCGTGTCACAGCCGGCGAGCGTCGACAGGGCAAGCGCCAGCGCCGCCATGCGGGTTGCGTGGAGGGAAAGTGCGGAACGTTTCATGAGGTCCTTCGTGATGCTGGAACGCGATGCCTCGTTCGATCTGCCGGGAACGTGGGCTGAAGCGACGTCGGTTAATGAAATGCCGGTGGCGGTCTTGCGTGGGCGGCGGGACGGTCGGCCCGTTCAGCCGAGCAGGCCCGCTTCGCGCAGCGCGCCGCGCACCACTTCGTGGTATTGCGCGTCGAGCGGCGTGAGCGGCAGGCGGATGCCGCCCTGCACACGCCCCAGTTGCTGCAGCGCCCACTTCGCCGGAATCGGATTCGCTTCGGCAAACAGGTACTTGTGCAGTGACAGGAGTTTCAGATGAATCTCGCGCGCGGTCTTCACGTCCGCGGCGAGCGCGGCCTTGCACAGTTCGCTCATTGCGCGCGGCGCGACGTTCGCGGTGACCGAAATATTGCCGTGACCGCCGAGCAGCATCAGCGCGATCGCGGTGGGGTCGTCGCCGCTATAGATGCCGAAATGCGCCGGCGCCGACTTGATCAGATGCGCGGCGCGGTCGATGTTGCCCGTGGCCTCCTTCACGCCGACGATGCCCGGCACCTGTGCGCAGCGCAGGATGGTCTCGTTGCTCATGTCGGCGACGGTGCGGCCCGGCACGTTGTACAGAATCACTGGCAGATCGACGGTTTCGGCGATCTTCGCGAAATGGCGGTAGATGCCTTCCTGGGTCGGCTTGTTGTAGTACGGCACGACCTGCAGCGTGGCATCCGCGCCGACGTCCTTCGCGTGTTGCGTGAGTTCGATCGCCTCAGCGGTGGAATTGGCACCCGCGCCCGCGATGACAGGAATGCGTCCAGCGGTGTGCTCGACCGCGGTCTTGACCATCAGCACGTGTTCTTCGACCGACAGCGTGGCCGACTCGCCGCTCGTGCCGACCACGACGAGCGCATTCGTGCCTTCCTCGACGTGCCAGTCGATCAGTTTGCGAAACGCCGGCAGATCGAGGCTGCCGTCTTCGAGCATCGGAGTGATGATGGCAGGAATGCTGCCGCGGATCTGAACGCCGTCCTGGTGACCGCTGTGGTTGCCGTTAGTCATGAAACGCCATGAATATGATCAGGTAAACCGCGATTGTAGCGGATTAGCCAGCCAACTCGTAACAAGGTGGCGCTGTTGCCCGTGCGGGATCATGCGCCCGGGCCGTTTCCCGAACCGCGCAGATGCGCTGAACGTAGGCCGGACGCGGCTCGGCGAGAAATCCGTCCTGAAATGCGATCACCCGCAGGTGGCCCCGCACGGTGTCGAGCAGCTCGCCAGGCGCGAGCAAAAACGCCGGATTGGAGGGTTTGCCGACGCTTTCGTTTCCTTGCGCGAAGGTCTCGTAAACCAGTACGCCGCCGGGCGCGAGCGCGCGCAGCAACTGCGGAAAAAGCGGCCGGTGCAGGTAGTTGGTGACCACGACGGCGGCGAACGCCGCATCGGCCGGTAGCGGCCACGTCGCGCCTTCGAGATCGGCCACGAGAGGTGTGACGAGCAGCGCGTCGCGCAGCAGGTCGAGAGCAGCCGCGTCACGATCGATCGCGGTGACCGGATGGCCGAGCGACGCAAAAAAGCGCGCATGCCGCCCGGCCCCCGACGCGACGTCGAGCACCGCGCCGCCCGGCGCGATCAGGTGCGCCCAGTGACGCACCCAGCGCGACGGTTCACCGAGGCCATGCAAGCCACTGGTAACGGGCGTGCTCATCGCTGCACCGCGGTGCGTCGGGTGCGCATCAGTTGTACGACAGCCCCATCGCCTCACGGACGTCGCGCATCGTTTCGGTCGCGAACCGGCGTGCCTTGTCGCAGCCATCGGCGACGATCGCGCGCAACAGCGACGGGTCGTCCATGTACTTCTGCGCGCGCTCGAGCATCGGCTGCTGCTCGCGCAGAATCCCTTCGACGACCGGCTGCTTGCAATCGAGGCAACCGATGCCTGCCGAGCGGCAGCCCTTCTGCACCCACTCGTGGGTCGCTTCGTCGGTATAGACCTGATGCAATTGCCACACCGGGCACTTGTCGGGATCGCCCGGATCGGTGCGGCGCACGCGCGCGGGGTCAGTCGGCATCGTACGGACCTTCTTCGTGATGGTTTCCGCGTCTTCGCGCAGGCCGATCGTGTTGCCGTACGACTTCGACATCTTCTGGCCGTCGAGACCCGGCATGCGCGACGCCTCGGTCAGCATCGCCTGCGGCTCGACGAGGATGATCTTGCGCGAACCTTCGAGATAGCCGAACAGGCGCTCGCGATCGCTCATCGACAGGCTTTGCGATTCCTGCAGCATCGCCCGCGCGCGTTCGAGCGCTTCGTCGTCGCCTTCCTGCTGATACGCGTTGCGCAACTCGTGATACAGCTTCGAGCGCTTGCCGCCGAGCTTCTTCGCGGCTTCGTTCGCCTTCTCCTCGAAGCCCGGCTCACGGCCGTACAGGTAGTTGAAACGACGGGCGATTTCGCGCGTCATCTCGACGTGCGGCACCTGGTCTTCACCGACCGGCACGAGCGAGCCGCGATACAGCAGAATGTCCGCCGCCATCAGCACCGGATAGCCGAGGAAGCCGTAGGTGGACAGGTCCTTGTCCTTCAGCTTTTCCATCTGCTCCTTGTAGGTCGGCACGCGTTCGAGCCAGCCGAGCGGCGTGCTCATGCCGAGCAGCAGCGCCAGCTCGGCATGCTCGGGCACCTTGCTCTGGATGAACAGCGTCGCCTGCGCCGGATCGATGCCGGAAGCGAGCCAGTCGATCAGCACGTCCCACACGTTCTTTTCGATCACTTCGGGCGTTTCGTAGTGCGTCGTCAGTGCGTGCCAGTCGACCACGCAGAAGAAGCACGGGTATTCGGACTGCAGCCGCACCCAGTTTTTCAGCACGCCGTGATAGTGGCCGAGGTGCAACGACCCGGTGGGCCGCATGCCGGAGAAGATACGGTCTGGGAACATGGTTATTTAGAAAAGCGATACAAGTGGAGTCAGAATTGCGGTGATCGCGCTATACCCGAGCGTCACGAGTGGCCTCAACCAGAATCGCGTGAGCGTACCCGTCATCACCAGCGCCATGACGATGAAAAAGCCGTACGGCTCGAGCCGCGACAACGCGATCGATTGCTTCGGCGGCAACAGGGCCATCACCACGCGGCCGCCATCGAGCGGCGGCAATGGAAACAGGTTCAGCACGCCGAGCACGAGATTGACGCCGACGCCCGCGCCCGCCATGCGCGTGAAAAACGGTTCGTTGACATTGAGCCCCGCGAGCGCAACGCCGAACACGCCCCAGAACAGCGCCTGGATGAAATTGCACACGGGCCCGGCCGCCGCGACCCATAGGCTGCCCCAGCGCGGGTTGCGCAGATTGCCGAACGCGACCGGCACCGGCTTCGCATAGCCGAACACGAACGCGCCGCTCGTCGCGAAGTACAGCAGCAGCGGAATGGCGATCGTGCCGAGCGGATCGATGTGCCGCATCGGGTTCAGCGACACGCGGCCGAGCACGTACGCGGTGTTGTCGCCGAGCCAGCGCGCGACGTAGCCATGCGCAGCCTCGTGCAGCGTAATCGCGAAGATCACCGGCAGCGCGTACACCGCAATCGTCTGTATCAGGGAAGAATCCATAGCTCGCTATTGTAACAATGCGCTCGCGCGTGTCTGTCCGCTTTC
Organism: Paraburkholderia sp. CI2; assembly: GCF_014201055.1. Taxonomy (NCBI): domain Bacteria; kingdom Pseudomonadati; phylum Pseudomonadota; class Betaproteobacteria; order Burkholderiales; family Burkholderiaceae; genus Paraburkholderia; species Paraburkholderia sp. CI2. Next base: position 86,861 of record NZ_JACHDL010000008.1, on the reverse strand, counting down.
GCTCACGACGCTCACGCCGTTTCCTCGAGACCGAACGGCGCGAGCGAGCCGCGCCCTGCCCGCACCAGCACCGGCTCCGAGCCGGTCAGATCGATTACGGTGGACGGCTCGCACACGCACGCGCCGCCGTCGATCACCAGATCGAGCTGCTTTTCGAGCCGCGCGCGGATTTCCTCGGGGTCGTTCAGCGGCTCGGTTTCGCCGGGCATGATCAGTGTCGAGCCCAGCAGCGGCTGGCCGAGCTCCTCGAGAATCGCGAGCGTGATCGCGTGATCCGGCACGCGCAGGCCGATCGTCTTGCGCGACGGATGCGACACGCGCCGCGGCACTTCCTTGGTGGCCTGCAGCACGAACACGTACGGACCCGGGGTCACCGACTTAAGCAGCCTGTACTGCCAGTTGTCCACCATAGCAAAATTGGCGAGCTCCGACAGATCACGCACGAGCAGCGACAGTAGTTGCTTTTCGTCGAGTCCGCGGATGCGCCGCAGGCGTTCGACCGCATCCTTGTCGTCGAGACGGCAGGCGAGCGCGTAGGTCGAATCGGTCGGCAAGGCGACCACGCCGCCGCCGTTGATGATCTGCACGGCCTGCTTGACGAGACGCGGTTGCGGATTGTCGGGGTGAAGCCGAAAGTATTGGGACATGGAGACTCACGATGGCGGCAGACGAACTGCGGCGGATGGGCTGCGGCGAGCAGAGCGCGTGCCGCATCCAGCCGGCCCCCGCGCGCGCCGTGCCGCTCCGGCACGGCGCGCGGTCACAGCCAGCGTTCCCAAACGGGCTTCAGATCGGCGGGTAGCGGCGGCAGTGCACCGAGTTCGACGCGGCCTTCGCCAGGCGCATGGAAGTCGGAACCGCGCGAGGCCTCGAAGCCATAGCGACGCGCGACGTCCGCATATTCGCGGTACTGGCCGGGCGTGTGGCTGCCGGTCACGACCTCGATCGCCTCGCCGCCGAGGTCGATGAATTCGCCAAAGAACGCGTCGAATTCGAGTTGCGAATATGCGTAACGACCGGGATGCGCGACGATCGCGACGCCGCCCGCGGCCTGGATCCAGCCGAGTGCGTCGGCGAGCCTGGCCCAGCGGTGCGCGACGTAAGCCGGCTTGCCGTCGCCGAGATAGCGGTCGAACACTTCCTGGGTGTTTGCGCAGTGGCCGTGCTCGACCAGAAAGCGCGCGAAATGCGTGCGCGACATCATGTCGGGATTCGATACGTAATGCAGCGCGCCCTCGTACGCGTCTGGAATGCCGAGCGTGGCCAGTTGCTCGCCGATTGCTTCGGCGCGCGCGGCGCGGCCGTCGCGCGTGCGGGCGAGACCGTCGATCAGGATCTGGCTGCCCGGATCGATGCCGAGTCCGACGATGTGCACGGTGCGCCCCGCCCACGTGACCGAAATCTCGACGCCGCTCAGGTAATCCATGCCGAGAGCCTCGGCCGCGGTGCGCGCCTCGTGCTGGCCGCCCACTTCGTCGTGATCGGTGAGCGCCCACAGCGTCACGCCGTTAGCGTGCGCGCGGCGCGCGACGTCGGCCGGCGCGAACTGGCCGTCGGAAACGGTGGAGTGGCAGTGAAGATCGGCGTTCATCGTGGTCCTGGAAGGGTTCTGGGGGCATTTTACTGCAATGCAGTAAGGGGCCGCAGGGGTATCTCGCGACGCCAGTGCCGGTTGCCGGCGTGCCGCGAGGTCAAGACCAGTCAGCGCCGATCCCGCGAGCTCCGGGCGACCCACGAGCGCCGTTTCAAACGTAGCTTCAGGCGCGGTGTCAGGTGCAGAACCCCTCGATCAACGCGGCGATCTGCTCCGGCTGGTCGTGATGCAGCATGTGCCCCGCGCCGTCGATGATCTTCTCGCGCCAATCGGGAAACGCCTGGAAACGCGCCTTGAATTCGGCGAGCGGAATGTCGCCGGCGATCTGCGCGAGCGTCGGCGAGCCGGCGGCCTCGACGTGCAGCACCTTCGCGCTGACCTTACGCCACACCGCCATCACCTCGTCGAGGCGATACAGCGTCGGGCCGCGGACCTTGTGCGCCGGATCGGCGAGCAGCATGAAGCGCCCTTCGCCATCCGGCTTCGACCAGTGCTGCGCGAGAAATTGCGCACGCCGCGGATCGAGGCGCGGATTGGTTTTGATCAGGCGCGCGGCGACCTCGTCGAGCGACGCGTAGCGCTTGAGCTGCGGTGGATCGCGCAAGTCGTCGAGCCAATTGAGCAGGCGCTTCGGCGCCTGCTCCGGATGCGATCGCGCGAACCCGAAGCCTTCCAGATCGACCACGCGCCGTACCCGCTGCGGCCGCACGCCCGCATACAGGCACACGACGTTCGCGCCCATGCTGTGACCGACGAGGTTCACCTGGCCGTCGGGCGCGTAGTGGTCGATCAGCGCGTCGAGATCGCCGAGATAGTCCTGCACCCAGTAGCTGCCGCCGCCGCGCTCGGCGACCGGCCAGTCGGACAGACCGAAGCCGCGCATGTCGGGCGCGATCACCTGCCAGTCGCCACCGAGCGCATCGACGACGAACTGGAACGACGCGCCGACGTCCATCCAGCCGTGCAGCATGAACAGTATCCGCGCATCGGGATGGCCCCAGCGCCGCACGTGCAGCCGGACGCCGCGCGCGGCAACGAACTCAGAGCGGGATGTATTCATGAACGGCGCACCCGTAAAAAAAGAATGGTCGTTCGATTATAAGAACAGCGGCGCAAGAAGTGGTAACGGTTTATTGACGCGATGCTCGGTCGTCCGTTGCCTGCACGGCTTGCTGCGCATCCTGACTCGCGAGCGCGGCGAGCTCGGCATCGTCGAAACCAGCGTCGCGGCGCGCTTCGAAATTGAACGGGCCACGCAGTTTCGGCGCGTGATACTGGTCGGCGAGACGCAGATAGGTGTGGTGCGGATCGAGGCCGTCCGCGTCGCACAGGTGACGAAACCAGCGGTTGCCGATCAGCACGTGGCCGATTTCATCGCGCAGGATCACGTCGAGAATCGCCGCCGACGCGTGATCGCCGGCCTGCTGCAAACGCGCGCGGATCGGCGGCGACGCGTCGAGGCCGCGCGCTTCGAGCGTACGCGGCACGAGCGCCATGCGCGCGAGCACGTCGCCGCGGGTGCGCTCGCACATGTCCCATAGGCCGCCGTGCGCCGGGAAGTCGCCGTACGCGTGGCCATATTCGGCGAGACGCGCGGCGAGCAGCGAGTAGTGATACGCCTCTTCAGCGGCGACTTTGAGCCAGTCGGTATAGAACCCGGCGGGCATGCCGGGGAAACGCCAGATGGCGTCGAGCGCCAGATTGATCGCATTGAACTCGATGTGCGCGAGCGCGTGGAGCAGCACCGCGCGGCCCTGCGGCGACTGCATGCTGCGTCGACCGAGTTGGCGCGGTTCGACCAGTTCGGGCCGTTCGGGGCGGCCCGGCAGGCCAGTGGGCTCGGCGAGATCGAGGCCGGAGTCACAGAGCGCGCGACCGTCGAGTACCGCAGCGTACAGCTCGCGGGCCGCCGCGGCCTTCGCGGCCGGATCCCGCTCGCGCAACGCGGCGAGCGCGGCGCGGCGCGCGCACGGCGGCTCGTCGTGAGAATTCGATGCGGGAGAAGCGACAGAAACGGGCGAAGCGGCGGACGTCATGACAAACAGATCGGCGTTGGAGGCGGAAAAGACGGCGGACAGACGGCGGCTGAGCCGCGCGCGAGCGGCCAAGCGGCTCAAGCACACAACCGTTTACAATACCCGATTCGACCAACCGGCGCGCTTTCGGGCACGCCCGTCAGTTGGCGACGCAAGACCGCCAACCTCGCACCGCGCCGGCTGCGCGCCGTCCCGCCCATGCGTGGCAACCGATCAGACCATCATCGCGCACAGGATCGGAGTCACCGAAGGCCCGGCTCTGACCAACAAGGAGACATTGTGACGATTTACAAGCTGGGCGAAGCCGCCCCGATCATTCATGAAAGCGTGTTCGTCGCGGATTCGGCGAACATCATCGGCAACGTAACGCTCGAGGAGAACGCGAGCGTGTGGTTCGGCGCGACCCTGCGCGGCGACAACGAGCCGATCACGATCGGCGCCGGCAGCAACGTGCAGGAAAGCGCGGTGCTGCACACCGACCCCGGCTATCCGCTGACGGTCGAGTCAAACGTGACGATCGGCCATCAGGCGATGCTGCACGGCTGCACGATCAAGGAAGGCGCGTTGATCGGAATTCAGGCGGTGGTCTTGAATGGCGCGGTGATCGGCCGCAACTGTCTGGTCGGAGCGGGCGCCATCGTCACCGAGGGCAAGGTGTTTCCCGACAATACGCTGATCCTCGGCGCGCCCGCGAAGGCGGTGCGCGAACTGACGGAAGCGGATATCGCCAACATGCAGCGCGGCGCGGCAAGCTATGCCGGGCGCCGCGAGTATTTCAAGGCGCAGCTCGTACGCATCGGCTAGACGGCCGGCGCGCGGTGCGCAAAGGCGCGGCGTCATGCCGCGTCATTCCAGCGAGGAAAAGTTGTGAGCGACCAGTTGCAAAAATTCATGTTCAGCGCGGCGCCGGTGCGCGGCGAGATCGTTTCCCTGCGCAATACCTGGCAGGACGTGCTGACGCGCCGCGATTATCCGGCGCCCGTGCGAACGATTCTGGGCGAAATGATGGCCGCGTGCGCGCTGCTGTCGGCGAACCTGAAGTTCGACGGCACGCTCGTCATGCAGATTTTCGGCGATGGCCCGGTCAAGATGCTGGTCGTGCAGTGCAGCTCGAACCTGACGATGCGCGCCACCGCGAAGCTGTCCGGCGAAGCCGCCCATACGATCGACGACACGACCTCGCTCATCGATCTGGTGAACGCGAGCGGCTACGGCCGCTGCGTGATCACGCTCGACCCGACCGCCAAGCAGCCCGGCCAGCAGCCGTACCAGAGTATCGTGCCGCTGTCGGGCGTGGACGGAGCGCTGAAGTCGATCGCCGAGGTGCTCGAGCACTATATGCATCACTCCGAGCAGCTCGACACGCGCATGTGGCTCGCGGCGAACACCGAGCGCGCGGTCGGCATGCTGCTGCAGAAACTGCCGGGCGACGGCGGCATCGTCCCGCATCCGGGCGAGCTCGACGCGGATACGTGGGAACGCGTGTGCACGCTCGGCGGCACGCTGTCGCACGACGAGCTGCTGAAGGAAGAACCTGAGACGGTGTTCCGACGCCTGTTCTGGCAGGAAAACGTCCAGCATTTCGAGCCGGTTACCGCGCGCTTCGAATGCACGTGCTCGCGCGAAAAAGTCGGCGCGATGCTGAAGATGCTTGGCCGCGATGAAGTCGACAGCGTGATCGAGGAACGCGGCCACGTCGAGATTCACTGCGAGTTTTGTAATCAGCGCTACGAGTTCGACCCGGTCGACGTCGCGCAACTTTTCGTGGCCGGCGGACTCTCACAAGGTGTGACGCCGGCGGCCGCGCAGCGGCACTAGACCGCGCTTTCGCCGAAGCGGAGTACGTGCCCGTGAACTGATCGGGCTCTTCAACGCAAGTCCTGACCGCGCCGCCCCATGCCTCGTCACGGCTCGGGCGGCGCGTTGCTTTTGAGCGCGGCGTCGATACTTTGGAACGATGCATGCGGCGCTGCGCTTTGGAAGACGCTTGCTCGAGCCTCGGACCGATGGAGATTCGACCATGAAGCACACGCTTTCGTTGATGCTTGCCGTCCTCACGGGCAGCGCGGTGCTGGCCGGCTGCTCGATCGATCCGCGTGGTCCAGCGCCGATTCTGAGCCGTCTGCCGCCCGATCAGGCCGAAGCCATCAGTCATACGCAGACGCTGACACCGGAGGAACGCGCGCGCTATGACGCGATCGAGCAACAGGTCATGTTCGAACAGAATCAGACGATGGCCGCGGACGCCGCCGCGCAAGCCTGGTCGCGCTATTACTCGCGTTCGCCGCCCGTGAGGTTTTCCGCGGGCTTCTCGAGCGGCGGCTGGGGACGTGGCTGGGGAACCGGGATCGGCGTCGGGTTCGGGCCGTATTGGGGCTGGTAGGGCGAACACGGCAGCATAAAAACAAAAAAACGCGGTTCAAGATGAACCGCGCTTTTTTTGCGCCTTCCTGCGAGGCCGATGCGAAATATCGAACCTCAGTGCACCGGCTTCTTCTCCTTCGCAGCCGCTGCCTTCCCGCCATGCTTGCGATCCGGCTTCGCGCGCGACTCCGGATTCGGCACCACATGCAGCGGCGCGACCGACACCTCACCGCGCGTCGAGGTGTTCGCCGACGGCGTATTCGCCAACGGCAACGGCTGGTTCGGCGACACGAACTGCACGAACACTTCGCCGTCCTTGACCATGCCCATTTCGTAGCGCGCCCGCTCTTCGACCGCGGCCGTGCCATTCTGCAGGTCCTGCACTTCGCCCTGGATGCGCTCGTTGCGCAGCTTCGCGTCGGCATTCTTCTGCAGTTGCTGCGCGAGTTGTCCCTGCAACTCATGCACGCGCAGCCAGCCGCCGTGCCCCCACCAGAGCGGGTACTGGATCAACGCCAGCAGAACGATCAGGACAGCAGTGACAAGCCGCATGAAGTAAGCACAATAAATACGCGCCGCCCTGCGCTATACGCAGGGCGGCGAGGTCAATCAGAAACGAAGGATAACCGGCTCATCGATCGGCGTGAACAATCTGGCGAAGACCGCTTAGCGCAGATTGTAGAAGGCCGACTTGCCCGGGTAGCTCGCGATATCGCCGAGATCTTCCTCGATACGCAGCAGCTGGTTGTACTTCGAGATGCGGTCGGAACGCGACAGCGAACCTGTCTTGATCTGGCCGGCGTTCAGACCGACTGCGATGTCCGCGATCGTCGAGTCTTCAGTTTCGCCCGAACGGTGCGAAATCACCGCCGTGTAGCCCGCGCGCTTGGCCATTTCGATCGCCGCGAAGGTTTCCGTCAGCGTGCCGATCTGGTTGATCTTGATCAGGATCGAGTTCGCGATGCCCTTCTCGATGCCTTCCTTCAGGATGCGCGTGTTCGTCACGAACAGGTCGTCGCCGACCAGCTGGACCTTGTTGCCGAGCTTGTCGGTCAGCGTCTTCCAGCCTTCCCAGTCGCTCTCGTGCATGCCGTCTTCGATCGACACGATCGGGAACTTGTCGGCGAGGTTCGCGAGGTAGTCCGCGAATTCCGTCGACGACAGCTGCAGGCCTTCGCCCGCGAGCTGGTACTTGCCGTCGTGGTAGAACTCGCTCGCCGCGCAGTCGAGCGCGAGCAGCACGTCTTCACCGGCGCGGTAGCCTGCTTTCTCGATGGCTTGCAAGATAGTGGACAGGCATTCCTCGTTGCTGCCGAAGTTCGGTGCGAAGCCGCCTTCGTCGCCGACTGCCGTGCTCATGCCGCGGTCCGACAGGATCTTCTTCAGCGCGTGGAACACTTCGGCGCCGCAGCGCAGTGCTTCGCGGAAGCTCGGCTGGCTGACCGGCACGATCATGAATTCCTGGATGTCCAGGCTGTTGTTCGCATGCGCGCCGCCGTTGACGATGTTCATCATCGGCACCGGCAGTTGCATGGCGCCCGAGCCGCCGAAGTAGCGGTACAGCGGCAGACCGGCCTCCTCGGCCGCGGCCTTCGCGACAGCCATCGACACGGCCAGCATCGCGTTCGCGCCGAGGCGCGACTTGTTGTCGGTGCCATCGAGCTCGAGCAGCGTCTTGTCGAGGAACGCCTGCTCGGAAGCGTCGAGACCCATGATCGCTTCGGAGATTTCCGTGTTGATGTGCTCGACGGCCTTCAGCACACCCTTGCCGCCGTAGCGGCCGGCTTCGCCGTCGCGCAGTTCGATCGCTTCGCGCGAGCCGGTCGACGCGCCTGACGGTACGGCCGCGCGCCCCATCGTGCCTGACTCGAGCAGCACGTCGCATTCGACGGTGGGGTTGCCTCGCGAATCGAGAATCTCTCGACCGATGATGTCTACGATAGCACTCATGGTTTCCTCAAAGGATGACGTTGAATTCTTTACTGTGACCTTGCATCGCGCTGTCGAACCGGAGTTGGCGCTTTAGCGCCTACTCCGGTCCCATGCAAAGCGCCTGCCGGTCTCCCCGACAGACAGCTCGCGCGCCGATACGTTCGACGACCATTATGCGAAAACGCCGCGGGTCGATTATCGAGTGCAATCGTGACACGCGGCGCACACCTGAATCAGTTGAAATCGCTTTCGAGGAACGGCCCGCGCTTGACGGCCCGGTCGAGCGTGACGAGCGTCTCGAGCAGCCCGGCCATGCGATTGAGCGGCACCGCGTTCGGCCCGTCCGACTTCGCTTGCGCCGGATTCGGGTGCGTTTCCATGAACAGACCGGCGACGCCGACCGCGACCGCGGCGCGCGCGAGCACCGGCACGAATTCGCGCTGGCCGCCCGAGCTCGTGCCCTGACCGCCCGGCAACTGCACCGAATGCGTCGCGTCGAACACGACCGGCGCGTTGGTCTCGCGCATGATCGCGAGCGAACGCATGTCCGACACGAGGTTGTTATAGCCGAACGACACGCCGCGCTCGCACGCCATGAAACGGTCTTCCGACAGACCCGCTTCACGCGCGGCGTCGCGCGCCTTGTCGATCACGTTCTTCATGTCGTGCGGCGCGAGAAATTGGCCCTTCTTGATGTTGACCGGCTTGCCCGAGCGCGCGCACGCGTGGATGAAGTCGGTCTGACGGCACAGGAACGCGGGCGTTTGCAGCACGTCGACGACCGACGCCACCTGCTCGATCTCGTGTTCGGCGTGCACGTCGGTCAGCACCGGCAGACCGAGCTGGCGCTTCACTTCCGACAGGATGCGCAGACCTTCGTCCATGCCCAGACCGCGAAACGACTTGCCGCTGCTGCGATTGGCCTTGTCGTACGACGATTTGTAGATGAACGGAATGTTCAGCTTCGCGCAGATTTCCTTCAGGCGGCCGGCCGTGTCGATCGTCATCTGTTCCGATTCGACGACACAGGTACCGGCGATCAGGAAAAACGGCTTGTCGAGCCCGACGTCGAAATCGCCCAGTTTCATGCTTTCTCCTCGACCCTCGACTGCTGATGCGCGAGCGCCGCTTCGACGAACGACTTGAACAGCGGATGACCGTCACGCGGCGTAGACGTGAATTCAGGGTGGAACTGGACGCCGACGAACCACGGGTGCATGCTGCGCGGCAGCTCCATCATTTCCGGCAAATCCTCGCTCGGGGTACGGGCGCTAATGATAAGGCCACCGCCTTCGAGCTGGGGCACGAAACGGTTATTCACCTCATAACGGTGACGGTGGCGTTCGTTCACATCGGTGCCGTAGATCTCTTCGGCGAGCGTGCCGGGCTTGATCGGGCAGCGCTGCGAGCCGAGGCGCATCGTGCCGCCGAGATCCGACTCTTCGGTACGCTTCTCGACTCGGCCTTCGCGGTCGTACCACTCGGTGATCAGCGCGACCACGCGGTTCTTCGTTTCCTGATCGAATTCGGTGCTGTTCGCGTCCTTCAGGCCGACGACGTCGCGGGCGAATTCGATCACGGCGAGCTGCATGCCGAGGCAGATGCCGAGATACGGCACCTTCGCTTCGCGCGCATAACGGATCGCGGCGATCTTGCCTTCGGTGCCGCGACGGCCGAAGCCGCCCGGCACGAGCACCGCGTCGAGATGCTTGAGGCTCCCGACGCCTTGCGTTTCGATTTCTTCGGAGTCGATGTACTCGATATTCACGCGCGTCGACGTATGCATCGACGCATGACGCAGCGCTTCGATCAGCGACTTGTACGACTCGGTCAGATCGACGTACTTGCCGACCATGCCGATCGTCACTTCGTGCTTCGGGTTCTGCAGCTTCTCGACGAGGTCCGACCACATGGACAGGTCCGCCGCCTTCGGCGTGAGCTTCAGCTCTTCGCAGATGATCGCGTCGAGACCCTGGTCGTGCAGCATCTGCGGAATCTTGTAGATGCTGTCCGCGTCCCACACGGAAATCACCGCGTCTTCGGGCACGTTCGAGAACAGCGAGATCTTCGCGCGCTCGTCGTCCGGAATGCGGCGGTCGGCACGGCACAGCAGCACGTGCGGCGAAATGCCGATTTCGCGCAGCTTCTGCACGCTGTGCTGGGTGGGCTTGGTTTTGAGTTCGCCGGCCGTGGCGACCCAGGGCACCAGCGTCAGGTGCACGAAGCACGCGCTGTTGCGGCCGAGGCGCAGGCTCATCTGGCGCGCGGCTTCGAGGAACGGCAGCGATTCGATGTCACCCACCGTGCCACCCACTTCGACGATCGCGACATCCGGCTCGCCGCACGTCGCAGACGCTGCGCCGCGCTCGACGAATGCCTGGATTTCGTTCGTGATGTGCGGGATGACCTGCACGGTCTTGCCGAGATAATCGCCGCGGCGTTCCTTGCGGATTACCGACTCGTAAATCTGGCCCGTGGTGAAGTTGTTGGCCTTGCGCATCTTCGTGCTGATGAAGCGCTCGTAGTGGCCGAGGTCGAGGTCGGTTTCCGCTCCGTCTTCCGTCACGAACACTTCGCCGTGCTGAAACGGGCTCATCGTGCCGGGGTCGACGTTGATGTAGGGATCGAGTTTGAGGAGGGTGACTTTAAGACCGCGCGATTCGAGGATCGCGGCGAGGGAAGCGGCGGCAATACCCTTGCCGAGGGAAGATACTACGCCGCCGGTGACGAAAACATATTTGGTCATCGCTGGATGCTCGCGGGAAAAACGGATTATACCGTAAAGGATGTTCCCGACCCAGCAAAAAACGGCCGACCCACGCGTGCCGAGGCCGCCTCGCGTGGCAGCCGGCGCAGCGGTTTGGGGCCCGCTTCGTGCGCGCAGCACGTCAGGCGGTTCGCTCCAGCTCACGCAGCATGCGTTGCACCGCGCGCGCGGTTTCGATCGGCTTTTCCATCGGATACAGATGGCTGCCCTCGATCCACTCGACATGCCCGCCGGTCGCGCGTCGCGTCGCGTCGAGCCCGGCCTGGCGGATTTCCTTCGAGCGTTTCCCGGCGATGAACCCGACCGGCACCGGCGCGCCGCGCGCGAGCCGCGCGCCGAGCGTATGCGGCAGCGTCCGGTAGATCTGGTATTCGATGCGACGATCGAACGCGAGCACCCGGGTGCCGTCGGGCGAACTCTGCGGAATGCCGAAGTCGATGTAGTCGGACAGCATGCGCTCGTCCCAGCGCACGAACGCGGGCTTCGAATGGAAGTGCCGCCATGCTTCGTCACGGCTCGTCCATTGCGTGCGCCGCTTGCGCGTCGCGGCGGCAGGCGACAGCCGCTCGTCGAGCCCGGTCCATTGCGACACGCGCAGCATGCTGCTGCGCCAGCCGGCGATCACCGGCGAGTCGAGCATCACGACGCCCCTCACCCACTGCGGCTTTTTCAGCGCCGCCATCAGCGACAGATAACCGCCGAGCGAATGCCCGACGAGCCACACCGGCTGCTCGTACTTGCGGGCGATATCGTCAAGCAGTTGCTCGACCAGATGGGGCCAGTCCTGCGTGACCGGAAAGCGCGGATCATGGCCGATCCGCTCGATCGAGCGCACGTCGTAGTCGTCGGAGAGCTCGGCGAAGATCGTCCGGTAAGTCGAGGCCGGAAAGCCGTTCGCATGCGAGAAATGGATGATGTTTTTCAACTGCGGCGATCTCCGTTGTGTTTTTTACGCGTGGGCGGTGCTTTGCCTGTGCCGCTGCTTATACCGCTGCTTGCGCCTGTTGTCTGCGCTGTTGCACTCATCGGGCCGCGACGCGCTCAGGGCTCCATCCAGTAGCGGCGCTGCGTGTCCCGATAGCGCTCGAGCGTCAGCGCGGCGCCCTCCTCACCGCGCGCGCCCGGATCGACGTCGACCCTCACGGCGCCATCGCGATCGCTGCGCCCGAGTTCGATATGACGCGCCGCGTAGCGCGCGAACACGCCCGCATTCGGATGATGGAAGCGATTCTCGTAGCCTACCTGAAATAACGCGATGGACGGATCGATAGAGTCGAGGAACGGCTCGGTCGACGACGTTTTGCTGCCATGATGCGGCACCATCAACACTTGCGCGCGCAGCATAGCGGGATCGCGCGCGAGCAGCGCGCGTTCGGTCGGCGCTTCGATGTCGGCGGTCAGCAGGGCCGTGAAACGCGGCGCGTTCGCACCGACGAACGCCGCCGCCTGGCTTGCGTTGGTGGGCGGCAACGTGCTGACCCTCAACACGCAGCAATGCTCGTTCGCCTTGCCCGTGAGTGCCCCGACGTCAGGCCACAGCACGGCGAACTCAACACCATCCCACTGCCAGCGCTGCCCCGCCACGCACGGCAGCGTCTGCGTGCCATGCTGTTTTGCCTTCGGCCACAGCGGATTGTCCGGCTCCAGAGCAGCCACCAGCTGACGCACCTCGATCGCATCGAAAACGGCAGGGGCGCCGCCCGCATGATCCGAGTCGGCGTGACTGATCATCAGCGTATCGAGCGTCGTCACGCCTTGCGCCCGCAGGAACGGCACCACCACGCGCTCGCCAGCGTGGCTCGATTCCGGACCGGGACCCGCATCGAACAGCAACGCGTGATGCGCGGTCTGCACGAGCACCGACGAGCCCTGCCCGACATCGAGCGCAGTCAGACGGAACGCGCCTGATGGCTCGGCGAGTGCGCCGCTTGCGCTGGGCATCAGCAGCGGCAGCCACGACAGCGGCGCCGCCCAGCGCAGTGGCCAGCCGCGCGGCGCGAGACACCACAGCACACCGAGCGCCGCCGCGGCCAGCGCCCACGCATGCGGCTGCGGCAGCCACCACAGCGTCCAGCGCGGTCCCGACGCCAGTTGCAGGCCGGCCGCGAGACCATCGAGCAGCGTGTGCGCGGCGCGCCACGCGAACGCATCGAGCGGCGCGGGCAATGCGACGCCCGCGAGCACCGTCGGCGTGACGAGCAGGCTCACCCAGGGAATCGCGAACGCGTTCGCGAGCGGACCGGCGAGCGGAATTTGCGCGAACCAGTAGGCGGTCAGCGGCGCCAGCGCGACCGTCACCGCGAACTGCGCGTGAGCGGCGCTGCGCAACCGTTCGGCGAGCACGCGCAGACGCCGGATCGATACGGGACGCGCCGCGCTGCCCTCCTCGTCGTCATGATGACGGGACGCCAGTGGAACCCGCACGCGCGGCCGCCCCGACATCGCGAACAGGATCGCGCCGACTGCGCAAAACGACAGCCAGAATCCGGCCGACACGACCGCCCACGGATCGACCAGCAGCACGAGCCCGAGCGCCCACGCGAGCACCGTCGAGCGCGCTAGCTGCCGGCCGCCGACGAACGCCAGCGCGACGAGCGCGGCCATCCACAGCGCGCGTTGCGCTGGCACGTTGAAGCCCGCGAGCGCGGCATGCAGTGCGGCGAACATCGCACCGGCCGTCACGCCGACGAGCTGCGCGGGCAAGCGCAGCGGCCAGTTGCGGCCGAGCCACCCCGAACGCCTCCAGATTGCCGCCGCGAGCCAGCCGGTCAGCCCCGCGACCAAGCCGAGATGCAAGCCCGAAATCGCCACCAGATGACTCGTGCCGGTGCCGCGCATCAATTGCCAGTCGGCGGGGCTCACTTCGTCCTGCGCGCCGATCGCGAGCGCGACGACGATGCCGCGATGCGGCGCATCGGCAAGCACCGTGTCGATACGCGCACGCAACCCGGCGCGCCAGCGGTCGACCAGCACGGCGAGCCCGCGCGCGTGACCGGCCAGGCGCCGCGCATGGTCCGGCACGCTCACGTAGCCGGTCGCGCGGACGTTGCGCGCGAGCAGACTCGCCTCTGCATCGCGCACGCCGAAATTCGCGTTGCCGTGCGGGCGCTTCAGGCGCACGGTCAGACGCCAGCGTTCGCCCGGTTCGAGCCGCGGCGCCGCGGCGTCGCGCGCGATCCAGGTTAGCTGGATCACGCGCGGGAAAGCGGCGAGCCGCGCACCGTTCGTATCGACGTCGAACAGGAAGCGCGCGCCTTTGTCGTCACGCGTCGGCAATCCCTTGATCGTGCCGACCACCTCGATATCGCGCCCTTCCCACTCGTGCGGCAGGCTCACCGCGAGCCGCGTTTGCGCGCGCACGGCCGCGTAGCCGAAGCCGACGCAAATCGCCGCGCACCATACCGCGCCCCAACCGGTCACCCGCCGCATGCGAGCGTCGCGCCATACGCGGCTAGCGAGCTGGTGCGAGAAGTCCCGCTCGTAGTCGCGCCGGAGCGCCGCACCGGCCGCACCTGTCACACCTGTCACACCCGCCGCCGCAGCCGCTCCGCCGCCACGCAAACCCCACACCGCAACGCCGGCCGCCGTGCAGCCGACCAGTATCAACGCGCACCATGCGCCTGTATCCGGCAACACCGCCTGTCGCTGCAGCCAGACCACGCCCAACGCAAATCCACACCAGACCGCCCTCATCCGCCCTCCGTACCCGTTGGCGCCCGGCCTCGTCACCGCGCCAGCGAACGGGCAGCAGCGAGCCCGCCGGGCGAGGGGATCGCCCGACGCGAACCCTTTCGATCAACGGAATCGATTATGCAGAGGAAAGCGCGAGTCGCGGCAGCGCGGCGAGCGCGTTAGCCGTTGTGCCAAGGGCGGCTGCGTCGGAAGTGACACCGCGCAGTCGCGCGAGGCTCGCGCCGATCGCCGGAATCTGCTCGGGTGAATTGCGCTGCCTGTACATCCACGACGGCGCGATATCCGGCGCGTCGGTCTCGACGACCAGCGCATCGAACGGCAGCTGTTCGGCGAGTCGCCGGATCTGCCGGGCGCGCTCGAACGTGAGGTTGCCGCCGAACCCAAGATGCATGCCCTGATCGATGTACGCCTGCGCCTGCTGGAAACTGCCATTGAACGCGTGCGCGATGCCGCGATGAATCTGATGCCGGCGCAGCCCTTTGATCACCTGATCCTGCGATTTGCGCACATGGCAGATGACCGGCAAATCGAATTCGCGCGCGAGCTGCAACTGGCCGTTGTAGAAAAACTGCTGGCGCGCATCGTCGAGGCCGTCGACGAAATAGTCGAGCCCGATCTCGCCGATGCCGACGAAGCGCGGATCGTCGAGACTCGCCTCGATCTCCATGCGCAACAGGTCGAGGTCGGCATCGACGGCGTGCGGCGTGAACAGCGGATGAATGCCGAGCGCGTAGGCGCCGCCGTCGACGCGATGCGCGAGCTCGCGCACCGCCGCGAAGTTCTGTCGCCCGATCGCCGGAATCACGATGCGCGACACCCCCGCATGGCGCGCGGACGCCGCAACCGCATCACGGTCGGCGTCGAACTCCGAAGCGTCGAGATGGCAGTGCGTGTCGATCCACATGGGTTATCTCGCTGGCAAGAGGACGGACCGTGCCGGCCCGCACTCAGACCGGCACTGGCGGCTCTTCGTGCAGCACGCCGTCGCGCAACCGCATGATGCGATCACAGCGGCCCGCCAGCTCCGGGTCGTGCGTGACGATCACGAAGCTCGTCTCGAGCGTGCGCGACAGTTCGAGCATCAGGTTGAAGACCGTGTCGGCGGTGCCGCCGTCAAGGTTACCGGTCGGCTCGTCGGCGAGCACGCAGGCGGGCTTCGTGACGAGCGCACGCGCGATCGCGACACGCTGACGCTCGCCGCCCGACAGCTCGCCCGGCCGATGCTTCGCGCGATGCCCCATGCCGACGCGCTCCAGCACCGCCATGGCCTCGCGGCGCGCGACTTCGGTCGTCTCGCGACGAATCCGCAGCGGCATCGCGACGTTATCGAGCGCGGAAAACTCCGGCAACAGATGGTGAAACTGATACACGAAACCGAGCGCGCGATTGCGCAGGTCGTTGCGCTCGCGCTCGGAGAGCTTCGTGAACGGCTTGCCGAGCACCGACACGTGGCCCGCGCTCGGGTCGTCGAGACCGCCGAGCACGTGCAGCAGCGTGCTCTTGCCGGAGCCCGACGCGCCGACGATCGCGAGCTTCTCGCCGCGCCGCACGGCGAGTTGCGCATTGTTGAGCACCTGCACGTTCAGCCCGCCCTGCACGAACGCTTTGGAAATGCCGGTGGCTTCGAGCACGAACGGATGCGACGCGGAGTCCTGAGCGGTCATGGATGAATCGGTTGAGGGATGGACGAGGCGGTCATTCATAGCGCAGCGCCTCCGCCGGACGGACCTTCGCGCCGCGCCAGCTCGGATAGAGCGTCGCGAGCGCCGACAGCACGAACGCGATGAGGCCGATGCGCGCGACGTCCGCCGGAACCAGCTCGGACGGCAGCTCGCTGATGAAGTACACCGACGGCGGCAGGAATTGCACGCCGAGCAGATGCTCGATCATCGGCACGAGCCACGGAATGCTCCACGCGATCAGACAGCCGAGCACGACGCCGGTCGCCGTGCCGATGAAGCCGATCGTCACGCCCTGCACGACGAAGATCTTCATGATCGAGCCGGGCTGCGCGCCGAGCGTGCGCAGGATCGCGATATCGGCCTGCTTGTTGGTCACCGTCATCACCAGCGACGACACAAGATTGAACGCGGCCACCGCAATGATCAGCGTCAGGATGATGAACATCATGCGCTTCTCGATCTGCACCGCCGAGAACCAGGTCTTGTTCTGCTGGGTCCAGTCGCGGATGTACAGATCGCCCGACAGCGTGCGCGCGAGCTGATGCGCGACTTCCGGCGCGCGCTGCATGTCGGTGAGGCGCAGCCGCACGCCGGTCGGTGCGGGCAGCCGGAACAGCGCCTCTGCGTCCTTGATGTTGATCAGCGCGAGCGTGCTGTCGTATTCGTAATGGCCCGACTCGAAGATGCCGACCACCGTGAACTGCTTCAGGCGCGGCAGCATGCCGGCCGGCGTGATCGTGCCTTCGGGCGCGACGAGCGTGATCTTGTCGTTCAGCTGCACGCCGAGATTGGCCGCGAGATCGGCGCCGAGCACGATGCCGAAGCCGCCGGGCACGAGGTCGGCCAGCTTGCCGCCCTTCATTTCCTTGCCGATGTCCGACACTTCAGGCTCGAGCGTCGGCTCGATGCCACGCAACGCGACGCCGCTCACCGCGTCCTGGCGCGTCAGCAGCGCCTGGGCCTCGACGTAGGGCGCCGCGCCGATCACCTCCTTGTTCTGGCGCGCCTCCTTCGCGGTCAGCTGCCAGTCGGGCATCGAACCGGTCGGCGAAAAGATCTCGACGTGCGCGAGCACCGACAGCATGCGGTCGCGCACCTCTTTCTGAAAGCCGTTCATCACCGACAACACGACGATCAGCGCCGCGACGCCAAGCGCGATGCCCGACATCGACACCAGCGCGATGAACGAAATGAAGCCGTTACCGGTCGTGCGTTTGCCGGCGCGTGTGTAGCGCCAGCCAATCTGCCATTCGTAGGGAAATTTCAAGCGAATCCTTTTGTGCGTTCTTCGACTGTATGTCGGGACCGGCGGACATCGACGTCCGCCGTGCGGCCCGAGCGTCGTGATCGTTGGGCTCGCGGCGGCGCGGATCGTTCCTCGTGCGCCCGGCCGCTGTGCGGCTCTGCCGGCGCATAGAGGCGCGGCGCCGCGGTGCGCCACCCTGCCGGGTCCGGCGATCAAGCGCGAAGTTTGCCACACAATGCCGCCGGCTCGCGCAAAGGACGTGCCTCGGCCGCGCCATCGACGAACCGGCCGCGCTTCGTCGAAATACTCGCACCGTTTGCCCTACAATGCGCAGCATCATGCCTGCCGACCGCCTCCATCTTCTGCTGCCCTTCGCGCTGCCTGCCGCGGCCGACGCCTCCACCGCGCTT
Source organism: Paraburkholderia sp. CI2 (assembly GCF_014201055.1). Classification (NCBI taxonomy): domain Bacteria; kingdom Pseudomonadati; phylum Pseudomonadota; class Betaproteobacteria; order Burkholderiales; family Burkholderiaceae; genus Paraburkholderia; species Paraburkholderia sp. CI2. The sequence goes on along the minus strand of NZ_JACHDL010000008.1, from coordinate 69,137 downwards.
CACGACATCCAGTGCCCCGCTCTCGACAGGCTGATCGCGCGCGCGACGCTGATCGAACGCGTGATCGGCGAGGATTTTCAGCGCACGCTGCCGCACGAGCGCTGGGTCGCGCGACAATTCGGCGCGCTGCCCGACGGCGCCTCGGCCGCCGCCGACGAAGCCCCGCTCGCGCCCTACATGCTGCGCGCCGACGGCGGCGAACCCGGCAACGCGACGTGGGCCTGCGTGCAGCCGGTACACGTGCACATCGCGCACGACCACCTGGTGCTGATCGACCCGGCGTCGCTCAATCTGTCGGACGCCGAAGCGAGCACGCTGCTCGCGCTCGCGCGTCCGCTGATCGAGGAACTCGGCGTGCGCGTCGAGGCGCCCAAGCCCATCCGCTGGTATCTGTCGAGCGACGCTTTCGGCTCGCTAGCGGGCGCGTCGCCGTTGCGCGCGAGCGGCCGCAACATCGAGATCTGGTTGCCGCACGAAGCGCATTCCGGCGAACGCTCTCGCGCGTGGATGAAGCTGCAGAACGAAGTGCAGATGGCCTGGTTCGAGCATCCGGTCAACGAAGCGCGGGAGGCGCGCGGGCTGCCGGCCGTCAACTCGATCTGGTTTCACGCGCAAGGCGCCGCGCGGAGCGTGCGCAGTCCGTTCGCGCAGGTGCTGTCCGATGCCGCCGCAACGCGCGGTCTCGCGCTCAGCGCGGGGGTCGCGACAGGCGCGCCGCCGGCGTCGTATCGCGAACTGGCCGCGGCGCTGCGCGGCACCACCAACGGCAGCGGCGCAACGCTCGTCGAACTCGCCCCCTTCTCCGCGCCCTACATCGAACAGGACTGGGCGCGCTGGAACCAGGCATTCGCCGCGCTGCAGACCGACTGGTTCGCGCCCGCGCTCGCGGCATTGCAGTCGGGCGAACTCGCCGAGCTCGGCCTCACGCTGTGCGGCGACACCGGCTCGGTGACGCTGACGGTCACGCGCGGCGATCTGCGCAAATTCTGGCGGCGGCGCGTGCTGGCCTCGCTTTTCATCGAATGATCCACGGCCCTTCCGCATGACCCGAATCGTTACACGCCCCTGCTCCCCCGTCGACGCCGAAGTGCTGACCCGCTGCGGCCTGCATCCGGTGCTCGCGCGCCTGTACGCAGCGCGCGGCGTGTGCCTGCCCGAGGACGTCGAAACCGACCTCGCGCGGCTCGTGCCGCCAGCCGAACTGAAGGGCTGCGACGCGGCCGCCGCGCTGCTCGCCGACGCGCTCCAGCAGCAGCGCCGCATGCTGGTCGTCGCCGACTACGACTGCGACGGCGCGACCGCCTGCGCGGTCGCGGTGCGCGGGCTGCGCATGTTCGGCGCGCGCATCGACTACCTGGTGCCGAACCGCATGGAGCACGGCTACGGGCTCACGCCGGACATCGTCGAGCTGGCGGCGCGCAGCGCGGCCGGCAAGCCCGATCTGCTGATCACCGTCGACAACGGCATCGCGAGCGTCGACGGCGTCGCGGCGGCCAACGCCCTCGGCATCGACGTGCTCGTCACCGACCACCACCTGCCCGGCGACGAACTGCCCGCCGCGCGCGCAATCGTCAATCCGAACCAGCCGGGCTGCACATTCCCGAGCAAGTGCCTCGCCGGCGTCGGCGTGATGTTCTACGTGCTGCTCGCGCTGCGCGCCGAACTGCGCCGCCGTGGGGCGTTCGGCGACGCGCTGCCCGAGCCGCGCCTCGACGGTCTGCTCGATCTGGTCGCACTCGGCACCGTCGCCGATGTCGTCAAACTCGACGGCAACAACCGCGTGCTGGTCGCGCAAGGTCTGCAGCGCATCCGCCGCGGCCGCATGCAGCCTGGCATCGCCGCGCTGTTTCGCGCCGCCGCGCGCGATGCGCGCAACGCCTCCGGCTTCGACCTCGGCTTCGCGCTGGGACCGCGCCTGAACGCGGCGGGACGGCTGTCGGACATGTCGCTCGGCATCGAATGCCTGACCACCGACGACGTTGGCCGTGCCTGGGAACTCGCGCAGCAGCTCGACACGATGAACCGCGAGCGCCGTGAAATCGAGGCCGGCATGCAGCAGCAGGCGCTGGACGACCTGTCGACGGTCGATCCCGACGGCGCGACCACGATCACGTTGTTCAATCCGGGCTGGCATCAGGGCGTGATCGGCATCGTCGCGGGACGGCTGAAAGAGAAGTTCCACCGCCCGTCGTTCACGTTCGCGCCGGCCGACGGTACCGGCATGCTCGTCAAGGGCTCGGGCCGCTCGATCGCGGGCTTCCACCTGCGCGACGCGCTCGATCTGATCTCGAAGCGCGAGCCGGACCTGATCGTCAAATTCGGCGGCCACGCGATGGCCGCGGGCCTGACGATCGCCGCCGCCGACGTGCCGCGCTTCACCGCCGCGTTCGAGGCGGTCGGCCGCGAATGGCTGTCCGCGGAGGCGCTCGCACGCACGATCGAAACCGACGGCGAGCTCGAAGACGCGTACTTCACGCCGCAATTCGTCGAAATGCTCGACGCGGCCGTCTGGGGCCAGGGTTTTCCGGCGCCGGTGTTCTCCGGCGAATTCGAGGTCGCCTCGCAGGCGTTGGTGAAGGACAAGCACCTGAAGCTGCAACTGCTGCGCGGCCGCCAGCGCTTCAACGCGATCTGGTTCAATCACACCGACACGCTGCCCGCGCGCACCACCGTCGCCTACCGGCTCGCGAGCGATACATGGAACGGCGTGTCGCGCGTGCAACTGATCGTCGAGCACGCGGTGAGCTGAAATCTTCCGCAAAATCAATCGCGAACACGCGCTGGGTCGCCCGCGAGGCTCCGGCGCGGCGTGCCGATCGGCTATAATTTCTGCTTTTTACGCAGAATAGAAGATCGACATGGAAGCGGAACGTCTCAACGCGATCGAAGCCTCTCTGGCCGACCTGCGCAAGCGCGCGGACGACCTACGGGGGTATCTTTGACTACGACGACAAAGCACTGCGTCTAATCGAAGTCAACCGGGAACTCGAAGACCCGGACGTCTGGAACGACTCGAAGCACGCCCAGGCGCTCGGTAAGGAAAAGAAGCTGCTCGACGACACGGTCGGCAAGCTCACGTCGATCACGAACGACGTGCGCGACGCGCAAGACCTGTTCGCGATGGCACGCGAAGAAGCCGACGACGACACGCTGCTCGCCTGCGAGGGTGACGCCCAAGCCATCGAGGCACGCGTCGCCGACATGGAATTCCGCCGGATGTTCGCGAACCCGGCCGATCCCAACAACGCCTTTCTCGACATCCAGGCCGGCGCCGGCGGCACCGAGGCGTGCGACTGGGCGTCGATGCTGCTGCGCCAGTATCTGCGTTATTGCGAGCGCAAGGGCTTCAAGACCGAAGTGCTCGAGCAGACCGAAGGCGACGTCGCCGGCATCAAGAACGCTACGATCAAGATCGAAGGCGACTACGCGTACGGCTTCCTGCGTACCGAAACCGGCGTGCACCGGCTCGTGCGCAAGTCGCCGTTCGACTCGTCGGGCGGTCGTCACACGTCGTTCTCGTCGGTGTTCGTGTACCCGGAAATCGACGACTCGATCGAAGTCGACATCAACCCGGCCGACCTGCGCATCGACACGTACCGTGCTTCGGGCGCGGGCGGTCAGCACATCAACAAGACCGACTCCGCGGTGCGTATCACGCACATGCCGTCGGGCATCGTCGTGCAGTGCCAGAACGACCGCTCGCAGCACCGCAACCGCGCCGAAGCCATGGCGATGCTGAAATCGCGCCTGTACGAAGCGGAAATCCGCAAGCGTCAGGCCGAGCAGGACAAGCTGGAAGCCGGCAAGACCGATGTGGGTTGGGGCCATCAGATCCGTTCGTACGTGCTCGACAACAGCCGCATCAAGGATCTGCGCACCAACGTCGAAATCAGCAATACGAAGAGCGTGCTCGACGGTGACCTCGATCCGTTCATCAGCGCGAGCCTGAAACAGGGCGTCTAGGCGCGCACGGCGCCGCCCCGTTCACCGATCGGGACCGCGCCTTCTTCGTTGGCGCCTTTGCGTTGCTTCCACGCTATTTGTTCGCCGTTTTTCCAGTACCGCCTGAGGTTTTTACACTGACTGGCTTCCCGCCAGCGGAGCACTCCGCGGCGGGCCACCGAATACCAAATCATCATGACTGAACCGACCCAGCCGACTGTCGTGCCCGAAGCGGACGACAACAAGATCATCGCCGAGCGCCGCGAAAAGCTGCGCGAACTGCGTGAGCGAGGCGTCGCCTATCCGAACGATTTCCGTCCCACGCACCACGCCGAAGATCTGCAGGCGCAGTACGAGCACGCCGACAAGGAAGCGCTCGAAGCGAATCCGCTCGAAGTCGCGATCGCCGGCCGCATGATGCTGAAACGCGTGATGGGCAAGGCAAGTTTCGCAACCGTGCGCGACGGCTCGGGTCAGATCCAGTTCTTCATCACACCGGCCGACGTCGGTCAGGAGACCTACGACGCGTTCAAGAAGTGGGACATGGGCGACATCGTCGCCGCGCGCGGCGTGCTGTTTCGCACCAACAAGGGCGAGCTATCGGTGCGCTGCACGGAGCTGCGTCTGCTGTCGAAGTCGCTGCGTCCGCTGCCGGACAAGTTCCACGGTCTCGCCGACCAGGAAATGAAGTACCGCCAGCGCTATGTCGATCTGATCGTCACGCCGGAAACGCGCCGCACGTTCGTCGCGCGCACGAAGGCGATTTCGTCGATCCGCAAGTACATGGCCGACGCGAACTTCATGGAAGTCGAAACACCGATGCTGCACCCGATTCCGGGCGGCGCGGCGGCCAAGCCGTTCTCGACGCACCACAACGCGCTCGACATGCAGATGTTCCTGCGCATCGCGCCGGAGCTGTACCTGAAGCGGCTGGTGGTGGGCGGCTTCGAGCGCGTGTTCGAGATCAATCGTAATTTCCGCAACGAGGGCGTATCCGTGCGCCACAACCCGGAATTCACGATGATCGAGTTCTACGCGGCCTACACCGATTACAAGTGGCTGATGGACTTCACCGAGCAGCTGATTCGCCAGGCCGCGATCGATGCGCTCGGCACGGCCACCATCACTTATCAGGGTCGCGAGCTCGATCTGTCGAAGCCGTTCCATCGGCTCACGATCACGCAGGCGATCCAGAAATACGCGCCGCAATACACGAACGAGCAGCTCGCCGACGGCACGTTCCTGCGCGCCGAGCTGAAGAAGTTCGGCGTCGATGCGTCGCAGCCGCAGTTCCTCAACGCGGGCGTCGGCTCGCTGCAACTGGCGCTGTTCGAAGAGACCGCCGAGTCGCAACTGTGGGAGCCGACCTACATCATCGACTACCCGATCGAGGTGTCGCCGCTCGCGCGTGCGTCGGACAAGGTGGCAGGCATCACCGAGCGTTTCGAGCTGTTCATCACCGGCCGCGAAATCGCCAACGGGTTCTCGGAGCTCAACGATCCGGAAGATCAGGCCGCGCGCTTCAAGAAGCAGGTCGACCAGAAAGACGCCGGCGACGAGGAAGCGATGTTCTACGACGCCGACTACATCCGCGCGCTCGAGTACGGCATGCCGCCGGCGGGCGGCTGCGGTATCGGCATCGATCGTCTGGTCATGATGCTGACCGATAGCCCGAGCATCCGCGACGTGATTCTGTTCCCGCATCTGCGTCGCGAAGACTGAGCGACGCTGGGCGCGAGCGCTCGTTGTGCTTCGCGCAATGCGATGGTTTGAAGAGCGCCCGGTTGATGCCGGGCGTTTTCTTATGCGCGCGCTTTCGCTTTGCGGGACCGTTTTCTGCTTCTCATCGTTTGTAACCAGCGGTAAAAGCTGCTCGTTCGCGCGCAAGTCGCCGCGGACTCGATGGTCTTAGAAGTTTGTTGACACCAAAGTGCACCGCGTGAAGGGCGCCTACCCACGCCCGAGGGCGCCACCTGAGCGGTTACAAATAGAAACGCTGCCCGGATCGAATTGCCCCACACTCAGTCTCACAAGAAGTCGGCTCTGTCAGAAACGGAGGCCCTACATGGACAACCCTACTCATCAACCCACGCAGCCACGTCGTCTTCATCCGTTGATCGCGGTGGCCGCCGGCGCGGTGCTCGTCGCGAGTCTCGTCGCTACCGCGGCGATCACCGGCGTGTTCCCGAAGGCGTCGGGCAACGGCGCACAGAACGATCAGACGCAGGCCGCGCAGGTCAGCACGCAAGCGCCGGGCGTCGTCGAATCGGCCGCGCCGGTCAAGCCATCTGCGCAACAGCGGCAGGATCAGGCTCAGCAAGCGGTGCCGGCCGCCCCTGCCGCCGCTCCGACCCAGCAGCAATACGCGCAGCAACAGCAGGCACAGGCCGCGCCGCAATATGCGCCACAGCCCGAGCCGCAAGCGGCGCCGCAGTATGCGCAGCAGCCGGCGCCGCATGCCGCTTATTGCTCGACTTGCGGCACCGTCGTCGCGATCTCGGCGGTTCGGCATGAAGGACATGGCACCGGCATTGGCGCGGTCGGCGGTGCGGTGGCCGGGGGCGTCGTCGGTAATCAATTCGGCGCCGGCGGCGGGCGTACCGCGATGACGCTGCTCGGCGCGCTGGGCGGCGGGTTCGCCGGCAACTCGGTCGAAAAACATCTGCGCAGCACGACGTCGTATTCGGTGCGCGTGCACATGGAAGACGGCAAGACGCGCTACTTCACCTATAGCGAGGCGCCGCCGTTGCGCGACGGCGAGCGCGTGCGCGTTCAGAACGGCGGCCTCGTCGCCGACTGAGCTGAGCTCGGCGCCCAACGTTCGTCGACGCGCCATGAAAAAAGGCGATTCCATCGGAATCGCCTTTTCTTTGGAGTTCAATGCACCCGTTCGAACACGCGTTCAATAATCCGCGTCTTCGATCCATGCCGCCTGAATCGCTTCGAGAATCTTTTCGCTCGAACGGTTCGGATCGTCGTCGAAGCCTTCGAGCTCGGTCACCCAGCGGTGCAGGTCGGTGAAACGCACCTGCTGTGGATCGACGTCCTGATGCTTGTCCGTCAGAGCCATCGCGATGTCTTGCGTATCGGTCCACTTCATGGCGGCACCCTCCTGTTAGTGGTTTTCCTTCGCGTGATTGATCGAGTAACGCGGAATTTCGACGACCAGATCCTGCTCGTCCGGCATGACCGCCTGACACGACAGGCGCGAAGCCGGTTCCAGCCCCCATGCCTTGTCCAACAGATCGTCCTCGTCTTCCTCGGATGGCGTCAAGGCGGCGAAACCCTCACGCACGATTACGTGGCAGGTCGTGCACGCGCACGACTTCTCGCACGCATGCTCGATTTCGATACCGTTATCGAGCAGGTTGTCGCAGATGCTCTTGCCGGGAACGGCGTCGATCACCGCGCCTTCCGGGCACAGTTCGACGTGAGGCAGCACAACGATTTGAGGCATACAGTTTCCGTTTGGGTCTGAGGCACGGCGGCTGCCAGCAATGCCGGGTGCAGGCTCCGTGCCATTTTACTGGCGCCGCGCGGACTTTTTAAGTCCGCGCGGGCGCGATCGGTGGTTCGTGGGGGGCGCAGTTCGTGCGTGGCCTGAGCGCGCGTCGCGTGCACGTTGCTGTCGCTACGCTCGCCCGTTCAGATCTCGTCGAGCTTGCGGCCCGACAGCGCGCGGCGAATTCCCTTGTTCATGCGGCGCGCGGCGAATTCGTCGGTGCCTTCGGCGAGCGCCTTCGTCGCGGCTTCGATCGCGCCGACGTCGTCGCCTCGCGCGACGTTGCGCAGCGCGGCGAGCAGCGCGTCGAGTTCGGCGCGTTCGCTGTCGTCGAGCAACTCGGCGTCGGCGGCGAGCGCCGCGTCGGTCGCTTCGACGAGACGCTGCGCTTCGACCTGCGCCTCGCGCAATGCGCGCGCGCGCATGTCGATTTCAGCGGTCGAAAAGCTGTCTTCGAGCATGCGCGCGATGTCGTCGTCGGCGAGGCCATACGAAGGCTTCACGACGACCGATGCCTCCACGCCCGACGCCAGCTCGCGCGCAAACACCGACAGCAGGCCGTCGGCGTCGACCTGATAGGTCACGCGAATGCGCGCGGCGCCGGCGGCCATCGGCGGAATGCCGCGCAGCTCGAAGCGCGCGAGCGAACGGCAATCGCTGACGAGCTCGCGCTCGCCTTGGACGACGTGAATCGCCATCGCGGTCTGGCCGTCCTTGAAGGTCGTGAAATCCTGCGCACGCGCGACTGGAATCGTCGAGTTGCGCGGAATGATCTTTTCGGTGAGGCCACCCATCGTCTCGACGCCGAGCGACAGCGGAATCACGTCGAGCAGTAGCCATTCGTCGCCTTCCGCCCCGCGGTTGCCGGCCAGCAGATCGGCCTGGATCGCGGCGCCGAGTGCGACGACCTGATCCGGATCGAGATTGACGAGCGGCGGCTGGCCGAAGAACGCCTCGACCGCGCGGCGGATCACCGGCATGCGCGTCGCGCCGCCGACCAGCACGACGCCCTTGATTTCCTTCGTGGTGACCTTCGCGTCGCGCAGCGCCTTTTTCGTCGGGCCCAGCGTGCGTTGCACCAGCGCGGCCGTGATGGTCTCGAAAGTGGCTTCGTCGATCGTCAGATCGAGCGCGGTGCCGTTGGCAAGCGTGAGCTCGAGGGTAGTTTGCGACGCGCTCGACAGCGCCTCCTTGGCCTCGCGCACGCTATCGAGCAGCAGGCGCACGTCGTGCGGCGCGAGCGTCTGCGACGCGATGCCGGCCTGTTCGAGCACATGGCGATATAGCGCATGGTCGAAGTCGTCGCCGCCGAGCGCGGAATCGCCGCCCGCCGCGAGCACTTCGAAAACGCCCTTGGTGAGCTTCAGGATCGACAGGTCGAAGGTGCCGCCGCCGAGGTCGTAGACCGCGTACAAACCTTCCGCGCAGTTGTCGAGACCGTAGGCGATCGCCGCAGCGGTCGGTTCGTTGAGCAGACGCAGCACGTTCAGCCCCGCGAGGCGCGCGGCGTCCTTGGTCGCCTGGCGCTGCGCTTCGTCGAAGTAAGCGGGCACCGTGATTACTGCGCCGACGAGCTCGTCGCCGAGCGTGTCTTCGGCGCGCTGGCGCAGCGTCGCGAGAATTTCAGCCGATACCTCGACCGGGCTCTTCACGCCGTCGACGGTGCGGATCTGCACCATGCCGGGTGCATCGACGAAGTCGTACGGCGCGTTTTCGGCGCCCTCCACCTCGGCCTTGCCGCGGCCCATGAAGCGCTTGACCGACACGATCGTGTTGCGCGGGTCGGTCGCGGCTTCGGCCTTCGCCCGGCGGCCGATGCGACGGCCGCCCTGCTCCAGGTAACGCACCACCGACGGCAGCAGCACGTGCCCGTCTTCGTCGGGCAGCACATCGGGCACGCCGCTGCGCACAGCGGCGACGAGGGAGTTGGTGGTGCCGAGATCGATACCGACCGCCAGACGCCGCTGGTGAGGCGCCGGCGCCATGCCGGGTTCGGAGATTTGCAGTAAGGCCATCTGGATCTTCTCGGGGACGTTGTGCCCCGTCCTGAATGTTCGCGTTGCTGGGGTGATGCCGCGGCTCGCGGCCGCTCTGGTTTTTTGTTTGTCGCTTACTACGTCGCTGCCTACTGTTGCTGCTTGCCCGCGCCGCGCTTTTGCGCGCGTCGCGCGAAACCGCGCTAGCCTTCGAGCCGCTCGATCTGGGCATCGATTTCCGACGCGACGCGCTCGATGAACATCAGCTGCCGCACCGCCTCGCCCGCCGCCTGATTCGCGCCGTGATCGAGCGATGCGCCGAGCTTGTCGAAGCGCCGACGCTCCTCGTCGCGCAACTCGATGAGCAGCGCGTCGAGCGCGTCGACGTTCTTCGCCGCGGCCGCGTCCTCGATGTTCTCGCGCCACTCCATCTGCTGCATCAGGAACGCGGGCTCCATCGCCGTGTTGTTCTCCGCGCCGACGTTGATGCCGCGCAACGACAGCAGATAGGTCGCGCGCTTGAGCGGATCGCGCAGCGTCTGATAGGCCTCGTTCGCGCGCGTCGCCCACTGCATCGCGATGCGCTTTTGCGCATCGCCGGCGGCCGCGAAGCGATCCGGATGCACCTGCGCCTGCACGGTGCGGTACGCGTGATCGAGCGTGCCCGCGTCGAGCGCGAATTGCGCCGGCAGACCAAACAGATCGAAGTGGCTGTCGTTCAGCGAGGCCATCGGATTAAAGTCCGTTGATGAAAACTGGTATGGAGACGTCGGGCCTTGTCAGGCGCGACCGGTTCAGTGGAGCGCGGATCAAACTAAAAAGGCGGCCCTCGCCGCCTTTTATCCGCCGCACGCGGAAGGTAACGAATCTAGACGCGGAACGACTCGCCGCAGCCGCATTCGTCTTTCACGTTCGGGTTGTTGAACCTGAAGCCTTCGTTCAGCCCTTCGCGCGCGAAGTCGAGCTCCGTGCCGTCTATATACGCGAGACTCTTCGGGTCGACGACGACCTTCACGCCGCCCGTCTCGAACACCTGGTCTTCCGGCGCGAGTTCGTCCACGTACTCGAGCTTGTAGGCGAGGCCCGAGCAACCGGTGGTGCGCACGCCGACGCGCAACCCGATGCCTTTACCGCGGCGGGTCAGATACCTCTGGACGTGCTGTGCTGCCTTTTCGGTCAACGTAATTGCCATAACGTTTCTCAGTTGCCAGAGTGCGCGGCGCGCGTGTTCGCGCCGCGCTCACCGGTTGCTTCTTTCTTACCCTGTTGCTCAGGCGGCCTTGCCGTCTTCGACAACCGCTGCTTCGCCGTGGCGCTGCTTGTAGTCGGCGACCGCTGCCTTGATCGCGTCTTCCGCGAGGATCGAGCAATGGATCTTCACCGGCGGCAGTGCCAGTTCTTCGGCGATCTGCGTGTTCTTGATCGACATCGCCTGGTCGAGCGTCTTGCCCTTCACCCATTCGGTGACGAGCGAGCTCGATGCGATGGCCGAGCCGCAGCCGTAGGTCTTGAACTTCGCGTCTTCGATGATGCCGTCCGCGCCGACGCGGATCTGCAGCTTCATCACGTCGCCGCAGGCCGGCGCGCCGACCATGCCGGTACCGACCGTGTCGTCGTCCTTCGCGAAGGAACCGACGTTGCGCGGGTTTTCGTAGTGGTCGAGGACCTTGTCGCTATAAGCCATGATTACACTCCTTGATTCGTTTCAACCTGCAATGCGATGAACGTTCGATGTCCGCTTCGTCCAGCCGGCGCGTCAGTGCGCGGCCCAATGGATGGTCGACAGATCGATCCCGTCCTTGTGCATTTCCCACAGCGGCGACAGATCGCGCAGCTTGGAAATCTTCGACTTCAGCAGGTTGATCACGTAGTCGATTTCCTGCTCGGTCGTGAAGCGTCCCACCGTGAAGCGGATCGAGCTGTGCGCGAGTTCGTCGTTGCGGCCAAGCGCGCGCAGCACGTACGACGGCTCCAGCGACGCCGATGTGCACGCCGAGCCCGACGACACCGCGACGTCCTTCACCGCCATGATCAGCGATTCGCCTTCGACGAAATTGAAGCTGATGTTCAGGTTGTGCGGCACACGCTTTTCCATGTCGCCGTTCACATACACTTCCTCGATTTGCGACAGGCCTTTCAGCAGCCGGCCGCGCAGCATGCGGATGCGCTCGTTTTCGGTCGCCATCTCTTCACGCGCGATACGGAACGCTTCACCCATGCCGACGATCTGGTGCGTGGCGAGCGTGCCCGAACGCATGCCGCGCTCGTGACCGCCGCCGTGCATCTGCGCCTCGATACGGATACGCGGCTTGCGACGCACGTAAAGCGCGCCGATGCCCTTCGGGCCGTAGGTCTTGTGCGCCGAGAACGACATCAGGTCGACCTTCAGCTTCTGCAGATCGATCTGGATCTTGCCGCTGGCCTGCGCCGCGTCGACGTGAAAAATGATGCCCTTCTCGCGCGTGATCTCGCCAATCGCCTCGATGTCCTGGATGACGCCGATCTCGTTGTTGACCGACATCACCGACACCAGAATCGTGTCCGGGCGCAGTGCCGCCTTGAACGCGTCGAGGTCGATCAGACCGTCGTCCTTGACATCCAGATAGGTGACTTCGAAACCTTCGCGCTCGAGCTCGCGGGTGGTGTCCAGCACCGCCTTGTGCTCGGTCTTCACCGTGATGATGTGCTTGCCTTTGCTCTTGTAAAAGTGCGCGGCACCTTTCAGAGCGAGGTTGTCCGACTCCGTCGCACCCGAGGTCCAGATGATTTCGCGTGGATCGGCGTTCACGAGCGCGGCCACCTGCTCGCGCGCTTCCTCGACTGCACGCTCGGCGGTCCAGCCATAAGCGTGACTACGCGACGCGGGATTGCCGAACTGCTCGCGCAGATACGGGATCATCTTGTCCACCACACGCGGATCGATCGGCGTCGTGGCGCTGTAGTCCATGTAGATAGGCAGATGGAGAGAGTCGTTATTCATCAATTGCTCCGGGGACGTCATGTGCTCTGGCTTCTGGGTTCGATATGGGCCTGCGGCGAGGGTTTTCTATTGCGTGCCGCGCTTCACGAACCGGCCATGTTGAAAACGGAATTGGGACCCTTGGGCGCCACGCGCACGGGTTCGGCCGCCGGCGCGTCGTTGCGCCTGTCGCGCAGCACGGCCGGCGTGCCTTCGCGCGAACGCTGCTGATCCACCAGATCCTTCAGTGAAACCGAATCGAGGTATTCGACCATTTTCTGGTTCAGCGTCGACCACAGCTCATGCGTCATGCAGTGGCCGTCGTGCTGCTTGGTGCCTTCGCATGTGCCCTTACCGCCGCACTGGGTGGCGTCGAGCGGTTCGTCGACCGCGATGATGATGTCGGCCACCGTCACCTCTTCGGCACGGCGCGCGAGATTGTAGCCACCGCCCGGTCCGCGCACGGATTCGACGATTTCATGACGGCGCAGCTTGCCAAACAGCTGCTCGAGATACGACAGGGAGATGTGTTGGCGCTGGCTGATACCCGCAAGCGTCACCGGGCCCTGCTCCTGGCGCAGCGCCAGGTCGATCATCGCCGTGACGGCGAAACGGCCTTTCGTGGTGAGTCTCATATGATGTGGGAACCGCAATTCTCGACAAGTTTGGTCAAGTATAAATACATGAGCGATTTAGTCAAGTATGGGCGGTAAATTTTGTGTCATTCGCTTAATTGATCGCCATACGTCGACGCCGCGCCCCAACCCGTGTGGTGCGTCTGCGTTCTTCGCCCGATGCCTACGCGAGCAACTGCGGGCGCAGCGCGGTGATCAGCCCGCGGCAGGCTGCTTCGCACTGATCGAGCACCAACTCGAAGCCTTCCGCGCCGCCGAAATACGGATCGACAACCTCTCGCGCGCCGCTCCAGCGGCCATCCGACTCAGGCACGAACTCCATCAGCAGACGGATCTTGTCGCGCTGTGCGGGCGGGCACAGTTGACGCAACGCGGCGACGTTTCGGTCGTCCATGGCAATCAGCAGATCGAAGCGCTCGAAGTCCGCGACCGTGATCTGGCGGCCGCGCAGCGCGTCGAGCGCATAGCCGCGCTGGCGGGCCGCGTGTTGCGCGCGTTCGTCGGGCGCCGCGCCGATGTGCCAATCGCCGGTGCCGGCCGAATCGATCAGGATGCAGTCCGCAAGCTTCGCCTCGTCGACCAGATGACGCATCACGCCCTCCGCCGTCGGTGAACGGCAGATATTCCCGAGGCAAACGAAACAGATGGATACAGTTTTCATCAGGGATTTTCGACGCCCGAGGCGCCGCGCGTGAGGTCGTCAGACAGTCAGCGGACTGCGCCGCGATTATACAAATCTCGACAGATTCGCGCCGAGCGGGGCGCAGCCAGCAAGATCAGCGGCTTCGGACCGTCGCGGTCCGCCGCGCCGGCTTACGATGCCTCGGCGAGCGGCGTCGCCGTGGCGGCACGCATCGGCTTGGCCGGCAATGCCGACGCCGTGTCGATCATGCCGTACGACACCGCGCGTGCGAGTTCGGCGGTCAGATGGTTGGCGTCGAGCGGCATCTGCGAAGCGCGCGAAGCGGTTTGGCCGTTGACGTGCAGAAAGGCGAGCACCGCGAGCGGTACAACGATGGCTAGGGGCCAGTACACCGATATTGTCTTTTTCATGATGTGTTCTTCAATTAGGGGCGCATCAGCTTATGACGCACTATGCCCTAACGAAATGCTATAGGAATTCACAATCGGGGAAAACCCGCCCGCGCGAGATAGATCGTTGCTTGATACGAAACAGTCAATTGAGACCTCTTTCGGGAACGATTGGCGCATCGCTGGCACACAAAAGTAAAGCTTACAAACGCATACAAAGCCGCCGCGACGGACGGCGACAATGACGGTCTTATTCTTACCCTTACATTTCTTTGCACCACAAAATGAAACGCATTGCACCTCCCGTCGGCCTGATGGCCGCCGCGCTGCTCGGCGGCTGCGCGGTCTATCCGGACGGCACGCCGATGTACGGCAACGGCTACGGCGCCTATAGCGGCTACAACGGTTATGACGTTTCCGCATTCGCGCCGGGTGCCGTGGTCGTGCCGCAAACCAATGTGTACCTGGGCTACGGCGATTACGGTCCGGGACGCTACTACGGCCCGGCGCCGGGCTCCGGCTATCGCGGCTATCCGGATCGCGGTCATCCGAACGACAACGACTGGCACCACGGCGATCACGGCAACGGTCATGGCAACAATGGCGGCGGTCCTGGACAACCGCACGGCGGCCCGCCGCCGCAGGGCGCAGCGGGCGGTCCGCACGGCCCTGGTGGCGCCAATGGCGGCCCGCACCCCGGCGCGGGCCGCCAGCCGCAAGCCGGCAACGGCGGCGGACGAGGCAACGATTTGGGGAGAAATGCGCCCGCGCGTCAGCCGGGGCAGATGACCGAACATTGAAGACGGAGCGGCGCTGAAGTATCCCGCCGGCTTCTTCGCCCGTTTCGACGGCTGCGCGAGCGCGCAGCCGTCAAACCAATCCCAATGCCGCCCGCTCAGCCAATATGGCTGCGCTGCGCGGCATACAACTCGCGGAACGTACGACCCACCGGCGCCGGCATGTCGCGCGTATCGGTCCAGCCCGCGCCGCCGAGCGGCAGTTTGGCGATCGACCGATTGCGCCCACCCATGCGCTCCAGCACGCGCACGGCGAGTTTGGTAAAGAGCGCATAGGCATCGGGATGCAGCGCGAGCCAGCCCCACAGCGCCAACCCGGCGCGCTCCTTCCACGGCCGCAGGTGTCGCTCCATCTGCTTTTCGCGCAGCTTGCGCAACAGATCGGACAGCGGGATATCGACCGGGCACACGCTATTGCATTCGCCGCATAACGTCGCCGCTTGCGGCAGGTCGAGCGCCTTGTCGATGCCGACATAGCTCGGCGTCAGCACCGACCCCATCGGCCCCGGATAGACCCAGCCATATGCGTGCCCGCCGACCTTCTGATACACCGGGCAATGGTTCATGCACGCGCCGCAGCGGATGCAGCGAAGCATCTCCTGGAAGTCGCCGCCGATCAGCCCTGTGCGGCCACCGTCGACGAGCACCACGTACATATGCTCGGGCCCATCCTGATCGCCCGCGCCACGCGGCCCGGTCAGCATCGAAAAATAGTTCGAGGTGGCCTGGCCGGTTGCCGAACGCGGCAGCAGGCGCATAGCCGTCGCGAGATCCTCGAGCGTCGGCAGCACCTTCTCGATGCCGGTGACAGCGACATGCACGCGCGGCATCACCGTGCACATACCTTCGTTGCCCTCGTTGGTCACGACCGCGACCGAGCCCGTTTCCGCGATGATGAAATTGCCGCCCGTCACGCCCATGTCCGCGCTCAGAAAATGCGGCCGCAGCATCTCGCGCGCCTCACGCGTCATGTCGGGAATCTCGGTGAGCCGCGGCCGGCCGTGCGTCTTCGCGAACAGGTCGGCGATCTCGTCCTTATCCTTGTGAACGACCGGCGCGATGATATGGCTTGGCGGCTCGTTGTCGTTGATCTGCAGGATGTATTCGCCAAGGTCGGTTTCGATCGACTGCACGCCCATCTGCCCGAGCACTTCGTTCAGGCGCATTTCCTCGGTGACCATCGACTTGGTCTTGATCACCTTCTTCACCTCGTGCTTGCGCGCAATGTCGCCGACGAGCCGCGCGGCCTCCTGCGTGGTCTCCGCGAACAGCACAGTCACGCCGCGCCGGGTCGCCTCGCGCTCGAAGGTTTCGAGCCACACGTCGAGATTCTCGAGCGCGCGATCACGGCGCTCCTTGAGCGCGGCCCGCGTCGCGGGGAAATCGATCGCGGTCATCGCGCTCGCGCGCGCCGACACGAACTTCGTGGACAGCTTGGTCAGGTTCTGCTGCAGGCGCTGGTCGGCGAGTTTCTGACCGGCGCGAGCCTTGAACTGCATCGATTGGACTTGCATGGCGCCCCTGATGAGATCGGATTGAAACGCGCGGCGCATTCGCGCCCGACGCAATGCGTGACAGACAAGATAAACGTGACGCGAACAATAGCGGTGTTCGCCACGCGGGGATTACACGTCGCCGGCCAGCACCTGTGCGATATGCAGCACGCGCGTCGTCGAGTCGCCGTTGCGGCGCAGCCGCCCTTCGATATTCAACATGCAGCCGAGGTCGCCGAGCACCACCGCACCGGCGCCGCTCGCGGCGATGTTCGTGCACTTTTCGTCGACGATCGCGGTCGAGATATCGCCGTATTTGACCGCGAAAGTGCCGCCGAAGCCGCAGCAATGCTCGCAGCCTTTCATCTCGGTGACCGCGACGCCGACCTGCGCGAGCAGTTCGCGCGGCTGTTCCTTGACGCCCAGTTCGCGCAAGCCCGAACACGAGTCGTGATAAGTCACCTGTCCCGCGAACTCGCCCGGCTGCAACTGCACCTTCGCGACGTTGACGAGGAAATCCGTCAGCTCGAACACCTTGCCGCGCAGGCGGCCGAAACGGTTCATCAGCTCGGGATCGTCGCGGAACAGGTCGCCGTAGTGCGCGCGGATCATGCCGCCGCACGAGCCCGACGGCACCACCACATAGTCGAACTGTTCGAACTCGCGCAGCGTTTTCTCGGCAAGGTCGCGCGCGAGGCGGCGGTCTCCCGAGTTATACGCAGGTTGCCCGCAACAGGTTTGCGCGGGCGGCACTACGACCTCGAAACCGGCGCCTTCGATCAGCTTGATGACGGAGAAACCGATCTCGGGACGCATCAGGTCAATCAGGCAAGTGACGAACAATCCGACTCGCATGAGCCCTCCTTGCGGGGAAACGTCCCTGATTATCCGCTGTTTGCCGGTGCAATACCAACGGCCGGAAGGCATAGGAAGCACGCCGCGCCGGATTGGAAGCGCGCCTCGAAGCGTTCGCTTTTTTCACAATACGAGATACAATCAGTTTTCGCTGTTTGACGCATCCACCGATTCTCATATGAGCGATACGAACCCGGATCCCAAAACTTCGATCCAGGTGATCGAACGCATGATGCGCCTGCTCGACGCACTGGCGGCGCATAGCGACCCGGTCAGCCTGAAAGAACTGGCCATCCGCACGGAGCTGCATCCATCCACCGCGCACCGCATCCTGAACGATATGGTGATGTGCCGGCTGGTCGACCGTTCAGACCCCGGCACCTACCGTCTTGGCATGCGCCTGCTCGAACTGGGCAATCTCGTCAAGGCGCGTCTGTCGGTGCGCGACGCTGCGCTCACGCCGATGCGCGAGCTGCACCGCGAGACCGGGCAGACCGTGAACCTGTCGGTGCGTCAGGGCGACGAAATCGTCTATATCGAACGCGCGTATTCGGAGCGCTCGGGCATGCAGGTGGTGCGGGCGATCGGCGGGCGCGCCCCGCTTCATCTGACCTCGGTCGGCAAGCTGTTCCTCGCGGCCGACGAAGCCACCCGCGTGCGTGCCTACGCAACACGCACCGGTCTGTCGGGCCACACGCAGAACAGCATCACCGATCTCGCGAAACTCGAGCGCGAGCTGTCGCATGTGCGCCAGCAGGCCTGCGCGCGCGACAACGAGGAACTGGAGTTGGGCGTGCGCTGCATCGCCGCCGGCATCTACGACGATACCGGCAAGCTGGTCGCGGGACTGTCGCTGTCGGCGCCGGCCGATCGTTTGCAGGATTCATGGCTCGGGCAGTTGAGCCAGACCGCGTTGATGATTTCGGAATCGCTCGGCTACCGGCCGCAGCCGCAGCAGGACCATGCGCACGGCGGGCACGGCTCACATGGCTCGCACGGCCAGCATTAGTGAAGGGGGCGGCCGCCCAACCGCCGTTGCACCCTTTGCCCTCCCGCCGGCGCCATGAAAAAAGCCTCGCATCCGCGAGGCTTTTTCTTTGCACGTCAGCTGCAGCCGGACTGACTACCACCGGCTGAGTATGCGTTGCGGCTTCAGGTACCCGGACCGCCGGCATCGGCGCTCGTGATACGCGGCTGGTCGCCGCCGTTGTCGAGCCACGTACGCAGACGCGTCGCGTCCGCGAAACGCGAGTACTTGCCCGACGAATCGAGCAGCACCAGGATCATCGGCCGGCCGTGGATGGTCGCCTGCATCACGAGACACTCGCCCGCTTCGTTGATGAAGCCGGTCTTCTGCAGACCGATGTCCCACGTCGGGTTGCGCACCAGCGCGTTCGTGCTGTTGTACGCGAGCGTGCGCTTGCCGGTGTACACCTCATAGCTGTGATCGGTCGAGAACTTGCGGATCAACGGGTACTGATACGCCGCGTTGACCATCTTCACGAGATCGCGCGCGCTCGACACGTTCATGCTCGTCAGACCGGTCGGGTTCTCGAAGTGCGTGTCGTTCATGCCGAGCTGCCTCGCCTTCGCGTTCATCGCCGCGAGGAACGCCGGACGGCCGCCCGGGTAGTAGCGCGACAGCGCCGCCGCCGCGCGGTTTTCCGACGCCATCAGCGCGATGTGCAGCATGTCCTCGCGCGACAGCACCGAGCCCACCGACAGACGCGAACCGGTGTTCTTCTCGTAGTCGCGGTCTTCGTCGGTGACTTCGATCTGATCGGTCATCGGCTCTTTCGAATCGAGCACCACCATCGCCGTCATCAGCTTGCTGATCGATGCGATCGGTACCACCGCGCGCGAGTTCTTGTCGAACAGCGTCTCGCCGCTGTTCTGGTCGATCACATAGGCGACGCTCGAGCGCAGCATCAGCGCGTCCGGCGTCTCGTGCAGACCAAACGCCTGGCCGACGCTCGGCTGGCGCGGCTCGTACGCGACGCGTCGCATCACCGAACGGTGTCGGCCGTTCGCCGTGAACGTGACGCGCTTGCGTTTGACGCCGGCGTGCGGGGCATCTTCATCCGCCGCAGCGACTTTCACGGCCTCACCCTTGCCGGCTTTCGCCGCATGGCTCGACACCTTTGCGGTGGCGGCCGCCTGCGCAGGCTTCCTGGCAGTGTTAGCGTGTTTGGAAGTTTTTGCGGATGCAGCAGACGTAGCTGCAAAAGTGCTGACAGGCGTAGCGAACGCCGCTGCGACGGCCAGCGAGACGGCCACCGATAGAGCGGTGCTGCGCGCCGCGCCGTGGAGCACTTTTAGCGACGAAAACATGTCGGTTTTCATGGGTGTTCGATAGGGAGCGGCGAGAGGTTTCCGCAAGTGTAGTAAAGCAACGAAAAATTAGCAATTTGAAGCACTTATACGCGCTCCTTAAACCGGCTTGTCAGCTCCGATCGCGAAAACACGAATAAGTGCCGCGCCTCGATCGAAAAAAACGATCGTCGCCAGCAAGCCTCGCCATCGCCGCCCGGCCCAATCGAGCAGATCATTGCAGGATAACGGCAATTTTGAGACAACCTTGATCCGGGGAAATACTGTCAGAGCACAGGCGGAAACTACTGCGCCGCGCCATGAAGGCGTTGCGAGCGTGCGACGGACTTTTTTAAGTGTCCGACGAAAGTCGCTGACGCGCGTTCGACTGCCATCGTTCTTTAACGTTCCTTGTCATCTTGTGGTTTACATCGAATTGATGATGATCGGTTTTTCAGGGGAGAATTGCTGCCACACGGAAAAATAATCTCCCGACGGCCTGCTGAACGGTTGGTTTATGTCGCACCAGCACGGTGCAACGAGCAATCGTTCCGCGTCATATTAATGACATGCCTACTGTATAACCTATTGTTTTGTCGGCATTTTCTCAACATTGTGCGATGCACAAAAAACGCTTGACATTCCTTGTAGGCATCCTAAAATGGGAACCATTGCTGCGATGCACAATACATCGCGGTCCGGTGAGACGATGAACCTGCGTCTCGCCACCCACCCAATGCGGTCCGCACAGACCGGCCGCAATCCAGGAGCGTAAACCATGACTCTGCTGACCCCTGAGCAATTCGCCGCAGCCCAGAAAGCCAACTTCGAAACCCTGTTCGGCCTGACGACCAAAGCATTTGAAGGTGTCGAAAAGCTGGTCGAGCTGAACCTGCAAGTTGTGAAGTCGACGCTCGCCGAAAGCCAGGAAAATGCCCAACGCGCGCTGTCCGTGAAGGATGCGCAGGAACTGCTGGCACTGCAAGCAAGCCTCGCCCAGCCGGTGGCTGAAAAGGCGCTGTCGTATGGCCGCCATGTGTACGAAATCGTTTCGGCAACGCAGGGTGAATTCACCCGCGTCGCGGAAGCGCAATTCGAAGAGCAAAACCGCAAGGTTCAGGCGCTCGTCGAAAACGTCGCCAAGAACGCACCGGCCGGTTCGGAAACCGCTGTCGCCGTGATGAAGTCGGCTATCACCGCCGCCAACACCACGTACGAAACGGTCCACAAGGCAACCCGCCAGGCTGTCGAAATCGCCGAAAGCAACTTCAACGCAGCTGCAACGGCCGCTTCGAAGGCAGCTTCGCAAGCCGCTGCGCAAGCATCGCGCGCCGCCGCCAAGAAGGCCGTCTAAGCTTCGCGCGTCAACACGCAAGGCTTTATGCCTCGCGTCGTCTTTCACGCCGGCCCAGCCTATGCGCTGCGCCGGCGTTATCGCAAGCAACAGCGTCGTGCCGTTGCCGCTTATACGGTTTGAAGAGCCGAACGCTCCGATACGTTGCAATGGCGTATCGTTTGCCCGGCCGCCAAGCCGGGATTTTTTTGCCCGCCACTGGCCGCCACGAAAACAGAAACGGCGCAGAAACGGCGCGCTCCGACATGGAGCGCGCCGTTTTTCTTTGCCGTACGGCTCGACCGGCTTTGTCGCGCCCGCATGTCGTCACGCAGGCGCGGTGCACCGCGTTACTTCTTCTTGACGGGCGGCAGATCGGTACAGACGCCTTCATACAACTCGGCCGCCATGCCGATCGATTCGCCGAGCGTCGGATGCGGATGGATCGTCTTGCCGATATCCGTTGCGTCCGCGCCCATCTCGATCGCGAGACAGACTTCGCTGATCAGGTCGCCCGCGTTCAGACCGACGATACCGCCGCCGATCACGCGATGCGTTTCCTCATCGAACAGCAGCTTCGTGAAGCCCTCGTCGCGACCGTTGGCGATCGCGCGACCCGATGCGGCCCACGGAAACACCGCCTTGCCGAACTTGACGCCTTCGGCTCTCAGCTGGTCTTCCGTCTTGCCGGCCCAAGCCACTTCCGGATCGGTGTAGGCCACCGACGGAATCTGCAGCGCGTCGAAGTACGCCTTCTCGCCATGCGCGGCTTCCGCCGCCACGTGGCCTTCGTGCACGGCCTTGTGCGCGAGCATCGGCTGACCGACGATGTCGCCGATCGCGAAGATGTGCGGCACATTCGTGCGCTGTTGCCTGTCGACTTCGATGAAGCCGCGATCCGTCACCGCGACACCGGCCTTTTCCGCGCCGATCCGCTTGCCGTTCGGCGAGCGGCCGACGGCCACCAGCACGAGGTCGTAGCGTTGCGGCTCGGCCGGCGCCTGCTCGCCCTCGAACGACACGTAGATACCGTCGTCCTTCGCTTCGGCGGCGATGGTCTTGGTCTTCAGCATCACGTTCGCGAAACGCTTGCTGTTGTACTTCTCCCAGACCTTGACCAGATCGCGGTCCGCGCCGGCCATCAGGACGTCGAGCATTTCGACCACGTCGATGTTCGCGCCGAGCGTCGAGTACACGGTTGCCATTTCGAGACCGATGATGCCGCCGCCGATCACGAGCATGCGCTGCGGAATCTGGCGCAGTTCGAGCGCGCCGGTCGAATCGACGACCCGCGGATCTTCCGGAATGAACGGCAGCTTCACCGCTTCCGAGCCCGCTGCGATGATCGCCTGGTTGAACCTGACGACCTTCTTGCCGCCCTCGGTCTGCACTTCCATGTGGTTCGGATCGACGAACGCACCCGTACCGACCACCACTTCGACCTTGCGCGCCTTCGCCATGCCGGCGAGACCGCCGGTCAGCTTCCTGACCACGCCGGACTTGAAATCGCGCAGCTTGTCGAGATCGATCTGCGGCTTGCCGAACGTGATGCCGTGCGCGGCAAGATCAGCCGCTTCGTCGATGACGAGCGCGGTGTGCAGCAGCGCCTTCGACGGGATGCAGCCGACGTTCAGACACACGCCGCCGAGCGTCGGATAACGCTCGACCAGCACGGTCTTCATGCCGAGGTCGGCGGAGCGGAACGCGGCCGAATAACCGCCGGGGCCCGAACCGAGCACGAGCATGTCGCACTCGATGTCGGCGCTGCCCGAATAGCTGCCGGCTTGCGCAGCCGCTGCGGCGGCCTTCGGCGCCGCAGCGGCAGGCACCGGCGCGGGAGCCGCCTTCTCGGGCGCTTTCGGCTCCGCAGCGGCCGCAGCCGCGCCGCCCGCCGTTGCCTCGACGAGCGCGATGACCGTGCCCTGCGAGACCTTGTCGCCCGGCTTGATACGCACTTCCTTGACGGTGCCGGCGGTATCGCTCGGCACTTCCATCGACGCCTTGTCGGATTCGAGCGTCAGCAGCGACTGCTCTTTTTCGATGGTGTCGCCCGGCTTGATGTTGACTTCGATGACGTCGACGTCCTTGAAGTCACCGATGTCCGGCACTTTTACTTCGACGAGACTCATGGTGTCCCCTTCTCTTATTGATCGATGATGAGCGCGCCTTCGCGCACAGCGCACGTGAGCGCGAACGCGCGGACGGCGCGACGCGGATCGGTCGAAACCATCCGCGCCCGCGCCGGCGGACCTCACCAGCCGGTCAAAGAATCACACGCCGGAAATCGGCAAGAATCGAACCGAGGTATGCGTTGAAGCGCGCGGCTTCCGCTCCGTCGATCACGCGATGGTCGTACGACAGCGACAGCGGCATGGTCAGGCGCGGCTCGAACTGCTTGCCGTCCCACACCGGCTTCATCGCGCTGCGCGACAGGCCGAGAATCGCGACTTCAGGCGCATTGATGATCGGCGTGAAGTGCGTGCCGCCGATACCGCCCAGCGACGAGATCGAGAAGCAGCCGCCCTGCATCTGGTCCGGCTTCAGCTTGCCCTCGCGCGCGGCCTTCGACAGGTCGGCCATTTCCTTCGCGATGTCGACGAGGCCCTTCTTGTCCGCGTCGCGAATCACCGGCACCATGAGGCCGTTCGGCGTGTCAGCGGCAAAACCGATGTGGTAGTACTGCTTGAACACCAGGTTGTCGCCGTCGAGGCTCGCGTTGAAGGTCGGGAATTTCTTCAGGGCCGCCACGCAGGCCTTGATCACGAACGCGAGCATCGTGAACTTGACGCCCGCCTTCTCGTGTTCCTTGTTCAGCTTGACGCGCAGCGCTTCGAGCTCGGTGATGTCCGCTTCGTCGTTGTTCGTGACGTGCGGAATCATGACCCAGTTGCGATGCAGGTTCGCGCCCGAGATCTTCTTGATGCGCGACAACGGCTTCGGATCGATCGGACCGAACTTCGTGAAGTCGACCTTCGGCCACGGCAGCAGATTCAGCTCGCCGCCGCCGGCGGCCGGCGCGGCCGCACCAGCCGGCGCCGCGCGCTGGCCCGTCATCACGCCCTTCACGAACGCGGTCACGTCGGCCTGCGTAATGCGGCCCTTGGGACCGGTGCCCTTCACCTGGCCGACGTCCGCCCCGAGTTCGCGCGCGAACTTGCGCACCGACGGCGACGCATGGCTCGGATGACGCGAGCCGCCTTCTCCAGCCGGGATCAGCGGCGCCTGCGCGAGCGCGGACGGCGCGGCCGGTGCCGGGCTCGGCGTGGCCGGCGCGTCGAACGGCTTTTCCGTCGGCGCCTTCGCGGCCGGTGCCGGTGCCGGCGCGGGTGCCGGCGCGGGTGCCGAGGCAGCGCCGCCTTCCGCTTCGATCACGACGATGACCGAGCCTTCCGACACGGTATCGCCAACCTTGACCTTCACTTCCTTGACGACACCGGCGGCCGAGCTGGGCACATCCATCGTCGCCTTGTCGGATTCGAGCGTGACGAGCGACTGTTCCTTCTCGACACGATCGCCGACCTTCACCGCGATCTCGATCACGGGGACGTCTTTGTAGTCGCCGATATCCGGCACCTTGATTTCCTGCACACCGCCTGCCGCCGCGGGTGCGGGCGCCGCAGCGGGAGCTGCCGCCGGCGCAGGAGCAGGAGCCGGTGCGGCAGCCGCCGCCGGCGCGGGCGCCGCGGCAGCGGCGTTGGCGCCTTCCAGCACGATGATCAGCGTGCCTTCGGACACCGCATCGCCGACCTTGACCTTCACTTCCTTGACGACGCCGTCGGCCGAGCTCGGCACGTCCATCGTCGCCTTGTCGGATTCCAGCGTAACGAGCGATTGCTCTCTTTCGACGGTGTCACCCGCCTTCACCAGCACCTCGATCACAGGGACGTCCTTGTAATCGCCGATGTCCGGCACCTTGACTTCGATCGCTTGACTCATTGTTAGTGTCTCCTGGGCCGCGCACGCCGCCGGCCCCTCGCGATGAGGAGCAAGCGCGTGCATCGTGGCACACGGGTGATGCCTTAGACGGTCATCGGGTTGGGTTTGGCGGGATCAAGGTTGTACTTCTTGAGCGCCTCGGCGACCACCTTGCGTTCGATCGTGCCTTCGTCCGCCAGCGCGTTCAGCGCGGCGACCGTGACCCAGTAGCGATCGACTTCGAAGAAGTGACGCAGCTTCTCGCGCGTGTCCGAACGGCCGTAGCCGTCGGTGCCCAGCACGACGAACTTCTGCGGCACGAACGCGCGGATCTGCTCGGTCAGCGCGCGCACGTAGTCGGTCGATGCGATGACCGGACCCGGCGCATCCTTCAACAGCTTCTCGACGTGCGACAGCTTCTTCTCTTCGGTCGGGTGCAACAGGTTCCAGCGCTGCACTTCGTGACCTTCGCGCGCGAGCTCGGTGAAGCTCGGCACGCTCCACAGGTCGGCGTTGACGCCCCAGTCGTTTTTCAGCAGGTCGGCCGCGGCGATCACTTCGTTGAAGATCGTGCCCGCGCCCATCAGCTGCACGTGCGGCGCCTTTTTATCGGCTGCGGTCTTGCTGAACGAGTACATGCCCTTGATGATGTCGGCCGCCACGGTCTCGCCCTGCGGGATCGCCGGGTGCTCGTAGTTCTCGTTCATCACGGTGACGTAGTAGTAGACGTCTTCCTGGTCGGCGACCATGCGGCGCAGACCGTCCTGCACGATGACCGCGAGTTCGTAGCCGAACGTCGGGTCGTAGCTGATGCAGTTCGGCACCGAAGCCGCCCACATCAGCGAGTGGCCGTCTTCGTGTTGCAGGCCTTCGCCGTTCAGCGTCGTGCGGCCCGCCGTGCCGCCCAGCAGGAAGCCGCGCGAGCGCATGTCGCCAGCGGCCCATGCGAGGTCGCCGATGCGCTGGAAGCCGAACATCGAGTAGAAGATGTAGAACGGGATCATGATCTCGCCGTGCGTCGAGTACGACGTCGCGGCCGCGATCCAGTCGGCCATGCCGCCGGCTTCGTTGATGCCCTCCTGCAGGATCTGACCGGTCTCCGACTCACGGTAGAACATCAACTGGTCGGAATCTTCCGGCACGTACTTCTGGCCGTCCTGATTCCAGATACCGATCTGACGGAACAGACCTTCCATGCCGAACGTACGCGATTCATCCGGCACGATCGGCACGACGCGCTTGCCGAGCGTCTTGTCCTTCAGGAGGATGTTCAGGATCCGCACGAACGCCATCGTCGTGGAGATCTCGCGGCCTTCGCCCGTGCCCTTCAACAGCGGCTCGAATGCCGACAGTTCCGGCACCGGCAGCGACTCGGCCTTCTGACGACGCGCCGGGAGATAGCCGCCGAGATCCATGCGCTTCTGGCGCATGTACTCGAGTTCCTTCGAGCCTTCCTCGAACGTCAGGTACGGCACATCGACGATCTGCTCGTCCGTGATCGGCAGACGGAACTGGTCGCGGAATTTCTTCAACTGCTCCACCTGCATCTTCTTCTGCTGGTGGGTGATGTTCATCGCCTGGCCGGCTTCGCCCATACCGTAGCCCTTGATCGTCTTCGCGAGGATGACGGTCGGCTGGCCCTTCGAATTCGTCGCTTCCGTGAACGCCGCGTAGATCTTGTGCGGATCATGGCCGCCGCGGTTCAGATTCCAGATGTCGTCGTCGGACCAGTCGGCGACCAGCGCCTTCAGTTCCGGCGTGTTGAAGAAGTGTTCGCGCACGAACGCGCCCGACTCCGACTTGTACGTCTGGTACTCGCCGTCGACGACTTCCATCATGCGGCGCATCAGCGCGCCCGACTTGTCGCGCGCGAACAGCGCGTCCCAGCGGCTGCCCCAGATGACCTTGATCACGTTCCAGCCGGCGCCGCGGAATTCGCTTTCGAGTTCCTGGATGATCTTGCCGTTGCCACGCACCGGACCGTCGAGACGCTGCAGGTTGCAGTTGATCACGAACACGAGGTTGTCCAGACGCTCGCGACCGGCCATGCCGATCGCGCCGAGCGATTCCGGCTCGTCCGTTTCGCCGTCGCCGAGGAAGGCCCAGACCTTGCGGCCGTCGGTCTTCGCGATGCCGCGCGCCTGCAGGTACTTCATGAAGCGCGCCTGGTAGATCGCCATGATCGGGCCCAGGCCCATCGACACGGTCGGGAATTGCCAGAAGTCCGGCATCAGCCACGGATGCGGATACGACGAGATACCCTCGCCGCCGACTTCCTGGCGGAAGTTGTCGAGCTGCTTGTCGGTCAGGCGACCGAGCAGGAACGCACGCGAGTAGACACCCGGCGACGAGTGGCCCTGCACGAACACGAGGTCACCGCCGTGCTCGGCCGACGGTGCGTGCCAGAAGTGGTTGTAGCCGACGTCGTACAGCGTGGCGGCCGATGCGAACGACGCGATGTGGCCGCCGACGTTGGTTTCCTTGCCGGCGCGCAGCACCATCGCCATCGCGTTCCAGCGGGTGTACGAGCGAATACGGTGTTCGATGTCCTGGTCGCCGGGGTTCTTGGCCTGGCGCGCGACCGGAATCGTGTTGATGTAAGGAGTGTTAGCGGAGAACGGCAGATGTTCGCCGTGCACGCGTGCGAATTCGATCTGTTTTTCGATCAGGTAGTGGGCACGGTCAGGGCCTACTGCAGAAATCACGCCATCCAGCGCTTCCAGCCATTCGCCGGTTTCCTGGGGATCGTCGTCTTTATCGGCGGCGACATATTTCATGACTTCGTCGGGTACAGCGGACATGCTCGTCTCCTGGGTATGGGGAACGCACTTTGAACAGACGACGCGGACGCAGGAACGGCCGCGGCAGCTCCGGCCGATTGTAATAAGGGTCCCGACGTCAGCGCAACCAAATTTTCAAATTACGAGATCAATTCTCATAATGCGGAAAATTGCTGCAACGCAACCTGGTTTGACTGCCGATCGACTGATCCGCCGGCTAGTTTGCACCGATTAACTGCACTTTCCGTGCTTTTTTGCGCCATTTGTCGGGGACGTGCTGAGCTACAATGCCACGCATGTTGACCGAACGGCTCTTCTCTCGCTCGGCGCGCACCGCGGGTTCGCCGGCGGATTCGTCGCCGTCCTCGCGCTGGCACCACGGACCCTGGTGGTCCAATTCCTATTTGCTGACGCCGCTCCTGTCGATCCTGGTGTTCCTGGTCGTCATGAGCCTGATTCTGTGGAGTCTGAACCGGCGCGAGCAGCAACAGCAGGAAGACACGCTGTACCGCAACGTCGCGTGGGCGCAGCAGCAGATCCGCCTGTCGATGACGGGCGCGCAAGAGCAGATCCAGGCACTCGCGCGCGACCTCGCCGCCGGCCATGCCGACGAGCATTCGTTCCAGGTGAGCACCACGGACATCATGCAGGGGCATCCTGAGATCCTCTACATGAACTGGTACACGGGCCAGCAGCAGCCGCGCTGGCCCAACGCCGCGCCGCCGGTGCTCGGCCAGCGGCTCGCGCGTCCGAACGACGCGCAGATGGACGAAGCTGTCAAGGCCGGCTTCGCCGAGGCGCGCAACACGCGCCGCCAGGTGTACTCGCCGCTCATCTACGACGACCTCGGCAACGGCTTCATCACGCTGCAAACGCCGATCTTCCGCGACCGCGATTTCCTCGGCACCATCGCCGCGGTGTTCTCGGTGGAAGGCATTCTGAAGCGCGACATCCCGCCCGAGCTGTCGGCCAAATACAAGATCTCGATCATCGACGCGAACAACCGCGAGTTGACCACCACGTCGACCCGCCCGCGCCTGCCGCGCGACATGTTCTACGACCTGCCGCTCGACCCGCCGGGCCAGGGCATTTCGGTGCGCGTGTACGCGTTCCCGCAGATCACCAACTTCACGAACAACACGCTGGTGTGGCTGGTGGCCGGCCTCTCCTGCTTCGTACTGTGGAGCCTGTGGAGTCTGTGGAAACACACGCGCCAGCGCTTCGAGGCGCAGCAGGCGCTCTACGCGGAAGCGTTTTTCCGCCGCGCGATGGAAAACTCGGTGCTGATCGGCATGCGCGTGCTCGACATGCACGGCCGCATCACGCACGTGAACCCGGCGTTCTGCCGCATGACCGGCTGGGACGAAAGCGACCTCGTCGGCAAGAGCGCGCCGTTCGCCTACTGGCCGCGCGACGCGTACCCCGAGATGCAGCGTCAGCTCGACATGACGCTGCGCGGCAAGGCGCCCTCGTCCGGCTTCGAGCTGCGCGTGCGGCGCAAGGATAGCTCGACGTTCCACGCGCGGCTCTACGTGTCGCCGCTGATCGACAGCTCGGGCCGCCAGACCGGCTGGATGTCGTCGATGACCGACATCACCGAGCCGAAGCGCGCGCGCGAAGAGCTCGCCGCCGCCCACGAACGTTTCACGACCGTGCTCGAAAGCCTCGATGCGGCGGTGTCCGTGCTCGCCGCCGACGAAGCCGAGCTGCTGTTCGCGAACCGCTATTACCGGCATCTGTTCGGCATCCGCCCGGACGGCCACCTCGAACTCGCGGGCGGCGGCTTCGACGCCTCGCAGACGTCGTCCGATTCGATCGACATGGTCGACACCTTCGTCGGCCTGCCCGCCGCCGCGCTGACCGAAAGCGCCGCCGACGCGCAGGAAATCTACATCCCCGGCATCCAGAAGTGGTTCGAGGTGCGACGCCAGTACATCCAGTGGGTCGACGGCCATCTCGCGCAGATGCAGATCGCGACCGACATCACGACCCGCAAGCGCGCGCAGGAACTCGCGCGCCAGCAGGACGAAAAGCTGCAGTTCACGAGCCGCCTGATGACGATGGGTGAAATGGCCTCGTCGCTCGCGCACGAACTGAACCAGCCGCTCGCCGCGATCAATAACTATTGCTCCGGAACCGTCGCACTGGTTAAATCCGGTCGAACGACGCCCGACAATCTGCTGCCGGTGCTCGAAAAGACCGCGCAGCAGGCGGTGCGCGCCGGCATGATCATCAAGCGCATCCGCGAGTTCGTGAAGCGCAGCGAGCCGAAGCGGCAGGCCACGCGGGTCGCGGATATCGTCGCAGACGCAGTGGGTCTCGCCGAAATCGAGGCAAGGAAGCGACGCATTCGCATCGTTACCGATCTGCGCTCGCGGCTGCCGGTGATCTACGTCGATCCGGTGCTGATCGAGCAGGTGCTCGTGAACCTGCTGAAGAACGGCGTCGAAGCGATGGCCGAAGCGCGCCCGAACGCGGTCGACCCAGTCATCCGCGTGGTCGTGCGACTGGAGAGCGGCTTCGTCTGCATCAGCGTCGTCGACCAGGGGCCCGGCGTCGACGAAGCGACCGCCGAGCGTCTGTTCGAACCGTTTTACAGCACCAAGTCCGATGGCATGGGCATGGGGCTGAACATTTGCCGTTCGATTATCGAATCGCACCGCGGTCGTCTGTGGGTGGTCAACAACGTCGAATCCGACGGCCACATCACGGGCGCCACGTTCCATTGCAGTCTGCCCATTGGGGAGCCTGACGGCCCGAGCAACGGCGGGTCCGAGGCGCCGATACCACAAACCGTTACGGGAGAGCTATGAACAGCCCAGTCACCACACAGGAAACCGTCTTTGTCGTCGACGACGACGAGGCCGTGCGAGATTCGCTGCGCTGGCTGCTGGAGGCGAACGGCTACCGCGTTCAGTGCTTCTCGAGCGCCGAGCAGTTCATCGACGCATGGCAGCCGCATCAGCATCCGGGCCAGATCGCGTGTCTGATCCTCGACGTGCGGATGTCCGGCATGAGCGGGCTCGAGTTGCAGGAACGCCTGATCGCCGACAACGCGTCGCTGCCGATCATTTTCGTGACGGGCCACGGCGACGTGCCGATGGCGGTGTCGACGATGAAAAAAGGCGCGATGGACTTCATCGAAAAGCCGTTCGACGAAGCCGAACTGCGCAAGCTCGTCGAGCGCATGCTCGACAAGGCACGCAGCGAAAGCACCAGCGTCCAGCAGCAGCGCGCCGCGGCCGAGCGCCTCGGCAAGTTGACCGCGCGCGAGCATCAGGTGCTCGAGCGGATCATCGCGGGCCGCCTGAACAAGCAGATCGCCGACGACCTCGGCATCAGCATCAAGACGGTCGAAGCGCATCGCGCGAACATCATGGAAAAGCTGAACGTCAACACGGTCGCCGATCTGCTGCGACTCGCGCTGTCGAACAAGCCGCAAACGGCGCAGTAACAGAGGCACGGGCGGCCTTTCGTCCGGAGGGGCCGTTGGTACGTGGCCGCCATCCGTGGCGGTTGCGTCGCCGGTTCGCGACGGCCTGACCGACGCCGAGTCCGGCGTGCGGGTGGCGTGCGAGCGGCCTGCCCCGCCGCTCGCAGTGCGCTTCCTGGCCGCCACAGGACCGCCGCCTCACCTCCCGGACGCTCCCACGCGCGCCGCGCGCCCCGAATCCACTGCGAAAGCGCGCCCCCGCGCCGGTATAATGTCGGACTTCGCGGCGGCGCCTTGCCCGAACCGGCAGCGCGCCTGTCGCAGGGCGACGGGGCTCCGTCAGCCAGCCGAAGCACGCCGTCGCGCGCCCCTCCGCGCGAGCGCTTCGCCCCGCCTGCCAAACCGTCTGTCCCGACCTGATTCCCGATCCCAATCTCGACCCAACGTTCGACCGACCATGACTGCCAAACTGATCGACGGCCTCGCCCTCTCCAAGACCCTGCGCGCCGACGTCGCGGCGCGCGCCGCCGCCCTGACCGCCCGCGGCCATCAGCCGGGCCTCGCCGTGATTCTGGTCGGCGACAATCCGGCCAGCGAAGTGTATGTGCGCAACAAGGTGAAGGCCTGCCACGACAACGGCCTCGGTTCGTCGTTCGACCGCTATCCGGCCGATCTGCCCGAAGCCGACCTGCTCGCGCGCATCGACGAGCTGAATCGCGATCCGGCCATCCACGGCATTCTCGTGCAGCTGCCGCTGCCGAAGCACATCGACAGCCACAAGGTGATCGAGGCGATCGCGCCCGAGAAGGACGTCGACGGTTTCCACGTCGCCAATGCGGGCGCGCTGATGACGGGTCAGCCGCTGTTCCGTCCGTGCACGCCGTACGGCGTGATGAAGATGTTCGCGGCCTACGGCATCGATCTGAAGGGCGCGAACGCGGTCGTGATCGGCCGCTCGAACATCGTCGGCAAGCCGATGGCGCTGCTGCTGCTCGAAGCGGGCGCGACCGTCACGATCTGCCACAGCAAGACGCGCGATCTGGCCGCGCACACGCGCAACGCCGACGTCGTGGTCGCCGCGACCGGTCTGCGCAACATCCTGACCGCGGACATGGTGAAGCCGGGCGCGACCGTGATCGACGTCGGCATGAATCGCGACGACGCCGGCAAGCTGTGCGGCGACGTCGACTTCGCGGGTGTCAAGGAAGTGGCCGGCCATATCACGCCGGTGCCGGGCGGCGTCGGCCCGATGACGATCACGATGCTGCTCGTCAACACGATCGAAGCGGCCGAGCGCGAGGCGGACGCGGCCAAGGCGTAACCGCCGGGCGGTGAGCGCGAGGCGGAGTGAGGCGACTCATCCGTCTCGTCCACCGGGTCATCACCCGCCCTTCTCTCTCGCGGAACCACCGCCTCCTTACCGCGTCGCCGGATCCCACGGCCCACGCCCTGCCCCAACGCGCGCCCAACGCGCCGCAACATCTGTTAATTTGTCAGCCGATGGATTGGAATCGGCGCCCCGCGCCCCAATAATGTCCGTAGCCGGTGCCGCCATGCGCCGTGCGCCGGGCGTCGAGCGACCCCAGCACGAGACGGCACGCGCGAGCGCCGCACTGCCCCCTTCACCCGCGTCAGACAGGAAGCCTTATGTCCACTACCGCCACGCATCAAGACAACCCGCTCCTCGATTTTTCCGATCTGCCGCGCTTTGGCTCCATCCGACCCGAACACGTGACGCCCGCCCTCGACGTGCTGCTCGCCGACGCGGCGGCCGCCGTCGAGCGTGCCGCGCTGCCGGCCACGCCCGCGTCGTGGGCCGACGTCGTCGAACCGGTCGAGCGCGCCACCGAGCCGCTGTCGCGCGCGTGGAGCGTGATCGGTCATCTCAATGCCGTCGCCGATACGCCCGAGCTACGCGCCGTGTACGGCGAGAACCTGCCGCGCGTGACCGAGTTCTGGTCGAGCGTCGGCCAGAATCTCGCGCTCTACGAGAAGTACAAGGCACTGAACGCCAGCGACGAATTCGCATCGCTGAACGGCGAACGCAAGAAGATCCTCAGCAACGCGCTGCGTGATTTCCGTCTGTCGGGCGCCGAGTTGCCGGAAGACCAGAAGCCGCGTTTCGCCGAATTGCAGGAGCGCCAGGCGGCGCTGTCGAAGGCGTTTTCGGATCACGTGCTCGATGCGACCAACGCGTATGCGTACATCGTCGATGCGGGCAACGAAACGCAACTGGCGGGACTGCCCGAAGACGTGATCGAAGCCGCGAAGGAAGCCGCCGAGCGAGACGGCAAGACTGGCTACAAGTTCACGCTGCACTTCCCGTCTTATTTCCCGGTCATGCAGTACTCGGAAAACCGTCCGATGCGCGAAGCGATGTATCGCGCCTATGTGACGCGCGCGTCCGAGCTCGGCGCGCAATACGGCAACGGCAAGACCGAGTGGGACAACACCCAGGTGCTCGCCGACGAACTGAAGCTGCGCACCGAAGAAGCGCAGATGCTCGGCTACGGCAACTTCGCCGAAGTGTCGCTCGCGCCGAAGATGGCCGAATCGCCGGCGCAGGTAATGGCCTTCCTCGAAGACCTCGCGACGCGCGCGCGTCCGCATGCCGAGCAGGACTGGAAAGAGCTGCGCGAATTTGCCGCGAGCGAACTCGGCATGACCGATCTGCAGCCGTGGGACATGACGTTCGCCGCCGAGCGCCTGCGCCAGAAGCGCTATTCGTTCTCGGAAAACGAAGTGAAGCAGTACTTCCCGGAAGACGCGGTGTTCAAGGGCCTGTTCAAGGTCACCGAGACGCTGTTTGGCGTGCGCATCCGCCGCGACGAAGCGGCCGTCTGGCATCCGGACGTGCGCTTCTTCCGCGTCGAGAATCAGGACGGCGGCCTCGTCGCGCAGTTCTATCTCGACCTGTATGCACGCGAAGGCAAGCGCGGCGGCGCCTGGATGGACGACGCACGCGGTCGTCACAAGCTCGCGCATGGCGCGGTGCAAACGCCGGTCGCGTATCTGACCTGTAATTTCTCGGCGCCGGTCGGCGGCAAGCCCGCCTGCTTCACGCACGACGAAGTGATCACGCTGTTCCATGAGTTCGGCCACGGCTTGCATCACATGCTCACGCGCGTCGATGAGCTCGGCGTGTCAGGCATCAACGGCGTCGAATGGGATGCGGTCGAGCTGCCTTCGCAGTTCATGGAGAACTTCTGCTGGGAGTGGGACGTGCTGTCCGACATGACCTCGCACGTCGATACCGCGAAGCCGCTGCCGCGCGAGCTGTTCGACAAGATGCTCGCCGCGAAGAACTTCCAGAGCGGCCTCGGCACGCTGCGGCAGATCGTGTTCTCGATGTTCGACATGCAACTGCATACCGGCTTCGACGCGAACGGCGCGAAGAGCGCCAACGAACTCGCGCGCGAAATCAACGAACGCTTCCACGTCGTGCCGCAAGCGCCGTTCTCGCGCTGGCCGAATACGTTCAGCCATATTTTCGCGGGCGGTTACGCGGCCGGCTACTACAGCTACAAGTGGGCCGAAGTGCTGTCGGCCGACGCGTACGCGGCGTTCGAGGAAGCCGCGCAAGCCGCGGGCAGCGTGCTCGATCAGTCGACCGGCATGCGTTATCGTCGCGAGATTCTCGAAGTGGGCGGCAGCCGTCCGGCGATGGAATCGTTCAAGGCGTTCCGTGGCCGCGAGCCGAATATCGATGCGCTGCTACGGCATAACGGCATGGCGCCGGGTGCCGCGCACTGAGCGATTGAAACGTCGCGATGATCGTTCGTTCGGCCTGGATGCGATGGCGCTGAATGAACGATGCCGATAGAAAAACCGGCGGTCTGCTCGCGCAGGCCGCCGGTTTGTCATTGATGCGCGAGATATGTCGCTACGCGCGATGCAGCTTGAAATCGACCTGCTCAGGCCGCCCTTCGAGCGATAACGACACGCTCGCGGCCGGCGCGCGGCCGACCACCCTGCCCCGGCTCACCACCACGAGCCGCGCGGCGCGCAGACGGATCGCCTCGATCTCGTCGCGCGCATCGAGCACGACGAGATTGGCCGCGCATCCGGGCGCGATGCCATAGTCTTCCAGACCGAGAATGCGCGCCGCGTTCACGGTCACCGCGTCGAAACAGGCGTGCATGCCGTCGACGCTGGTCATCTGCGCAACATGCAGGCCCATCTGCGCGACTTCGAGCATGTCGGCCGAACCGAGGCTGTACCACGGGTCCATCACGCAGTCGTGGCCGAACGCGACCGTGATGCCCGCGGCCAGCATCTCCGGTACCCGCGTCATGCCGCGCCGTTTCGGGTATGTGTCGCTGCGGCCTTGCAGCGTAATGTTGATCAGCGGATTCGCGATCGCCGCGACGCCCGACTCGCGAATCAACGGCAACAGCTTGCTCACGTAGTAGTTGTCCATCGAATGCATCGACGTCAGGTGCGAACCGGCGACACGTCCGTGCAGGCCGAGCCGGTGCGTTTCGGCCGCGAGCGTTTCGATGTGGCGCGATAGCGGATCGTCCGATTCGTCGCAATGCATATCGACGCGCAAGCCCTTTTCGGCCGCGTACTCGCACAGCATGCGCACCGACTGCGCGCCGTCGGCCATCGTCCGCTCGAAATGCGGAATGCCGCCGACCACGTCGACGCCCATGTCGATCGCGCGCTTCAGATTATCGAACGCGCCGGCGCTGCGCAGCAGACCGTCTTGCGGGAAGGCAACCAACTGCAGATCGAGATACGGCGCGACGCGGCGCTTCACTTCGAGCAATGCCTCGACCGCGAGCAGACGCGGATCGCACACGTCGACGTGGCTGCGGATCGCGAGCAGGCCGCGCGCGACCGCCCAATCGCAATACTGCATCGCGCGTTCGATCAACGCTTGCTGCGTGAGCTCGGGCTTCAGCTCGCCCCATAGCGCGATGCCTTCGAGCAGCGTGCCCGACGCGTTCACGCGCGGCAAACCGTACGACAGCGTCGCGTCCATATGGAAATGCGGGTCGACGAACGGCGGCGTGACGAGCGAACCGGCCGCGTCGATTTCGTCGCGCGCGCTCGCGGCCAGGTTCGGCTCGACGGCGACGATACGGCCCGCATCGATGCCGATGTCGATTGGGGACTGGTGATGCGGGGACAGCTGCGCGGCACTGCGCGGCAGCGTCGCGTGGCGGATGATCAGATCCATGTTCGCTCCGGTTGATCGCGTTCGGACTCGCTACGATTCTATCGGCGCCAGAAAAATGCGGGCACCGATGCGTACCGGCGCGCAGGCCGAAATCCGTACCGGCTGCGCGCGATGCGACGCGCCTATACTCGCCGTTTCGGCCATGCATTGACGGAGCGTACAGATGAAAACGATCGGCGTGATCGGCGGAATGAGCTGGGAGTCGTCCACCGAATATTACCGGCTGCTGAACCGCCACGCGAAGGCGCGGCTCGGCGGCCATCACAACGCGCGCAGTCTTCTGCTGACCGTCGATTTCGCGTCGATCGAGGCGAACCAGCGCGCCGGCGACTGGCACGCGCTCGGCGAACAGATGGCCGACGCCGCGCGCCAGCTCGAACGCGGCGGCGCCGATCTCGTGATTCTTGCGACGAACACGATGCATCGCGTGTGCGAATCGATCGAGCAGGCGATCACGGTGCCGTTCCTGCACATCGCCGATCCGACCGGCGCGGCGCTGCGCGCGGCGGGCGTCGAGCGGGTGGGCCTGCTCGGCACGCGCTACACGATGGAGCAGACGTTCTATATGGGCCGGCTGCGCGAGCGCTATGGACTCGACACGCTCGTGCCTGATGAGGACGAACGCGCGGACGTGCACCGCATCATTTACGACGAGCTATGCCACGGTAACGTGGCCGACGCGTCGCGCAAGGTTTATCAACGCGTGATCGAGCATCTGGCCGCGCGTGGCGCGCAGGCGGTGATACTCGGCTGCACCGAGATCACGCTGCTGATCAAGCCCGAAGATTCGGTGCTGCCGGTGTTCGATACCACTGCGTTGCATGCGCAGGCGGCGGTGGAGTGGGCGATCGGGGCGGAGTGAAAATGGGCGCGGGGCTCTGGTTTTGCGCCGGAAGGAAAACAGATTCGCCTCCCTTTGGCGGTGAGAGAAGGCGCGAGTCGAAAGCGATAGATCGACACTGAGAACGTCCCGTGCATAGACGTCGGACCGCACCGAACTGTCCGCAACTGGCAACAAGCCGATTATTCGCTCAGAACGCGCTGGATCTCGTCGAGAAAAGAGGCGGTTGTGTAGCCCCAGCCTTCGGGACGAAACCCCCTCCTGAACACCTGTTTGAAAGTGGCGTCCAGGTCACTCGGATGTTCGCTCCTGAACGAGTCAATTTCGCGAATCAAATTTTCATAATCGTAAGGGCTGTCTTTCTTGTAACACGCGACAATTTCTTGCACGTTCTCCCCGAACAGGTCGAAGTCCTGGCCGAAATACACATTAAAAATATGCTCCATTGCTGGATAGCGCTCGGAGTAACTCATTGATTTCTCATTCAGGGTAGGCGGTAAGGACGTAATATGGCATGCCGTTATAGGTTTCGTATTTCAGGACGACGAACACCTGGTTTATGCGCGTGAGTGTGCCTGTTTCCCGCGTCACTCCATATCCAATGTCGCCTGAGACGACTTTGGTTACCATGATCGTCGCGCTTCGAGTCGAAGACTGCGCCCACGTCCTGATTCTTCCAGCATTGGCATCCACTGCTTCAGAAATGGCACGTTCGGCCTGCTCGAGATTTGTGAATGACGACACGATGACTCGCCCGGACTCGCGTTTCAGCCGCTCCCTGAGCCATGCTTCGTTCTTACCAACATGCTTCTGGAGCGTGTGCCCTCCGAGCCTTGGATTGAGCGCTTTCGCCTCGTGCATTTGCAGATGGATCCGGCCCATCGTAACGCTGGCCGCACGTGCTGCCTTGATCGAGCCAGCAAAGCCGAACGGCACGGCCATCTCGATAGACAGGCCGATCTGGCCTGCCAGGTCAGGGCTGACCCGCATCGCCTCTGCCAGCTTTGTCGTGCCATGCTGAGTCAGGCTGGCGGTATCGCGCCCTATCCAGACCTGACGCAGGCCCGCCGCGGCCGTGTCCGAACCATGCGCCCCGAACACTACACACCCGGCCTTGCTTGCCATCGTCGGTTCGGGCAACACGCACAGCGCTGCCGCTCCGGCCATTTCAAGCACCCCGCCGACAACCTGCAAACCGCCCCACAGACGGTTGGAAAGCATTTCGGTGGGGCTAATCGACTGGCGAGCCAGTACGGCCGACAGTTGCGGGGCGCTCAGTCGTACGCTCCCACTACTTTCCTGAGCCGGTGGAAGAAGCATTGCGCCTTGACAATAAATGACAGTTTTTCAGAGTTTGCCGGATTGAATCGGGACGGCTCGCAGGGTAAAAGCGTTCAGGGGCGAAATGAGTCCCGCATCGCGGCCTTTCACCACTATTGCAGTCCCGATGTACTGGGCCGCGTCTCCCCGACAACCAGCAAGGAGGCCAGCCGATGGCGGACCTGCAAGCCGCACTGCACGCCATACCAGGGCGGCAGGCGTATCACCTCGACGTACCCGGCACGGACAGCGCGCCGGCCCTGTCGGTCGTGTCGTTCGAGGCCACCGAAAGGATGGGTGCGCCGACCGAGGTGCGCATTACGCTGACCCACCCTCAGCAGCTTGCGCGCGCGGACTACCTGAACCGCGACGCGGCGTTTTCCATCGTGGCCGACGATGGGGCCATGCGCAAGTTTTCCGGGTTCATCGCGCGCTTCTCGACGGTCCAGACCACGAAGGATTTCACGAAGTACGAAGTTCTCCTGAAGTCGTACTTCGGACGGCTTGAGGCCGTCACGACCACGCAGCCTTACCAGCACCTCACGACACCGCAGATCATCCAGGCCATCCTGCGCCGGCACGGTATCCCGGATCACCTGGTGGCGTTGCGCCTGCGCCGCCAGTATCCGGTTCACCTGTGGCGCTTCCAGTACCAGACGAACGATCTGGCCTATGTCCAGATGCTGATGCAGAAGGCGGGCATCTACAGCTACATCGTGGAAACGGAACATGGCGACATGACCGTCTTTGCCGATGACTTGGATCACTACCTTTACGACGAGCCGCAACGGATCGTGCCGTACCGCGAGGCGGCGGGACTCGAAGCGGACGGTGTGGAAGCCGTCACGACTATCAGGACCCATACCGTGACGGTGCCGCAGTCGTTCACGGTCGCGGACTATAACCCTGAGAGCGCCTGGGAACGTTTCCGCGACACGGCGAATGTCGCGCCTCAGGACCCGACCACCTACGGCCAGCCTTATCTCTACGGCACGAATCACCTTGACCAAGCGGGTGCGAAGTGGGAGGTGCAGCTCCGCCACGAAGCGGCGATTGCGCGGCAGGTCGTGTACGAAAGCGAGAGTAACGTGCTGGCGTTGCAGTGCGCGAGCGTGCTGGAGACCGATATCGTGCTGCCCGACGCGCCCAAAGGCCAGGTCATTGTCGAGCTCACGCACAGCGGCGCACGCGATGCGTCCTATTCGAACAGCTTCAAGGCGATTCCCGCTGACCGGCGTTTCCGGCTCCAGTTCGAGCCGGAAAAGTGGGCTCGCATTTCCGGCGCGCTCTCTGCCCGAATTTGCAGCCCGGACAAATACACCTATGGCTACCTGAACGCGGCGGGCTACTACGTGGTTCGGCTTGATGCCGACTTCGGCACCTGGCCCAAGGGTGGCGAGAGCGTGCCTCTGCGTCTCGCAAACACGACACGTCAGGAAGGGCGAAGCCATGCCGCAGCTTGTCATGAACGATCCCCGACCCATTCCGTTCCTCGACGCATTGCTCGGCATGCGCGTGCACCGTACCAATGCGACGTGGAGCCTTGTCGCCTGCGGCGAGCAGACGTAGGGGCGGCTCGGAACGCGAGCAAGTAGTAAGAGTGACTAACGCAATCTGGGCATTGTTCATAGGACTTTGAGAGGACCCGTGGTCTTGACTATAACTATTCTCGTCATCCTCGTCGCGGTGCTGCTGTGGCGGTACTCTGTTGCCTCCAAGGCGTTGTCGGCAAGCAGGAAGGAGTCCACTGACCTAAGCGCGCGCTTCGAAGTGTTGCGAACGGTGAAAGAGGAAAACGACGCTACTAATGCGCATGCAATAGCTGCCTTGAGGGAGCAACTGGCAGCAACAACGGCCGACAGGGACTCCCTTTCCCAGTTTGTCAGCATACGCGACACCTCGGTCGAGGCCGATCGCATCAGAGCCGAAGCGGCACAAATCCTGAACTTCGCCAAGAGCAAATCAACCGCATCGCTCGCGGCCACAGAGGAAGAGGTCACGCGACTGATGGCAGAGGCGAACGCTGCGGCCAGACAGAAGCGTGGCGAGGCGGAGCAGATGATTTCTCGCGCCAGCATGCAAGCAGCAAAGGTTATCGAGGATGCCAGCAAAAGAGCGGAGGAAATTGGCGGCGATGCCCTGCGCGCGCTACAGGACGCCGACAGCCTGACGGCGACTGTTGCCGCAATGAAAAACGTTATCGATGGCTATGGGGACTCCTACATGATCCCCAGCCACAGTTTGCTGGACGACCTCGCGGAGACCTACTCGCATACGGAAGCAGGAAAACAGCTCAAGGTCGCACGCGACTATTCGAAATTGATGGCAACGCAGAACCGCGCGGCTGAGTGCAACTACGTCGAAAAAATCCGCCGTGACACTGCTATCAGGTTTGTTGTCGACGCTTTCAACGGTAAGGTGGACTCCATCCTTTCTCGTGCCAAGGTAGACAACTTCGGCACGTTGCAACAGGAAATCAAGGATGCCGCCGCACTGGTGAACCACAATGGGGCGGCGTTCCGGAGCGCGCGAATTCTGAAGGAGTACATTGGCGCGCGCATCGAGGAACTGGTCTGGGCGGTGCGCACACACGAACTTCGCGAGCGAGAAAAGGAAGAGCAACGGCAGATTCGCGAGCAGATGCGTGAGGAGGAGAAAGCTCGTAGGGAGTACGAACGCGCGATGCGTGAGGCTGCGAGGGAGGAGGACCTGATTCGACGCGCGATGGAAAAGGCGCACGGCCAGATTGCGCGCGCAACGGAAGAGCAAAAGGCGCAGTTCGAAGCTCAGCTTGCAGAGCTTGAAGAAAAGCTGCGCCAGGCGGAGGAAAAGAATCAGCGTGCGCTTTCGATGGCGCAGCAGACGAAGGCTGGGCACGTCTACATCATTTCAAACATCGGCTCGTTTGGCGATCACGTTTACAAGGTTGGCCTGACCCGCCGTCTTGAACCTATGGATCGCGTCCGGGAGCTTGGTGACGCGAGCGTGCCATTCTCGTTCGATGTGCACGCCATGATCTGGTCCGAGAATGCTCCTGACCTCGAACGGACGCTGCATCGCAAGTTCTTCGAGGCGCAGGTCAACAAGGTGAATCCGCGCAAGGAATTTTTCCGCGTCGGGCTTGCGGATTTGCGTGCGACGGTAGAAGACATGGGACTGAATGTGTCGTGGACAATGACCGCCGCTGCTACGGAGTATCGCGAAAGTCTTTCGATTGCGCGCCAGATTGAGGCAGACCCGGAGCGGCGAGACAGGTGGTTCAGTCAACAGAATGCTTACGAGGCAGGCTTGGAGGGCGACGAGGAGAGTGAGCTTGAATCCGCATCACGGTAAGCGAACCGTTTCACAACTTCGGGCGAGGGATTATTGCGGCTAGAGCGGGAACACGAATCAAAATAATGCGTTTGACACCGATTCAGTTGATGTTTCCGATCACGTTTCCAATTTTCATGAAAATCACTTTTCAGATATCCAAAGCAAAATTGGCTACAGCACTCGCTCTTGCGATAGCCGCATTGGCGGTGACGCCGGTTTATGCTCGCAACTCGACGGCAGACGACTGGACCCAGCCAGACGAGGCCGACCTGACGCGCCACGGTCACTACATGAACCACGATGGCCATAATGTGCACGCTCCCTCAAGAACGAAAGATGGCGCTGTTCCTCCGGGCGCTACGGCCCATTGCGGTGACGGAAGCTACAGCTTCAGCCAGCATCGTTCGGGTACCTGCTCGCGGCACGGTGGTGTCGCCGAATGGGAATAGTTTGGCACTCAGCTCGCGGGCGCAGCTATCGGCCTGAAGGGCTCGGTGCCGTCCCGCTTCGGTGCGTACAGCTATGACGTACTCGCCGGTACCCCGGTCTATGCACCGGCCGGTTTCCCCGTGCCGGGCGTGACGCTCGGCTTTCAGGTGATCGGGCCAGTTCTAGTCATAAATGTATAGGTGCGAGCACGATGTGCGACGAGGATTTATCCGGTGTTCAAGTGAAAATGCACGTTCCTTCAGCTTGCTAAACTATTGCCCAGCCAAGAATAAGGAGAAACGAAGGTGGAGAATGTCGCGCGCATTGAAACGCACTACTACTTAAAGCATAACTCGCATTGCATGGACGCGTTCGTCCGAAATCGCTGCGAAGCGGAGTTTTTGGCCGCCGTGTCCTACATTGCCCAATGTTTGGGAGCAGAGCTTAGATTTGAGGCAAGCGTCCCTACGGAGGGCGGGTTTCGTGACATATGGAGGGTCGTGGTCCGCAAGGACAATAGGACTCTCACGGTACCCATTCTGGGCACACTTCTCTCTCTAGCCGTGCAGATTTGGCTTGCCCCGGCAAAGCCGAACGAGGAATTGGAGAGGCAGCAGTTGGAGATCAATCGCCTGAACATCGAGCACTTGAAAACGGAAAACCGGCGATCCGAACTGGAGGTTCAGAAGCTCCAGCGTGAGTTGAATACGGGCACTCCAACAACCAGTCGTCCGTTGCCGCCCGACGCAACAGCCAAGAAATCCAAATCGTCGTCAATCTACATTAAACTGGCTCAGCCCGAACAGTTGCTGTCGCCGAGTACATTCGGAGCGGACAAGCTCAGCCGTCTGAGCCTGCAAATGGACGCGAAGCTCAACCGCCGACGTTCCAATTTCTATAGGCAACTCCTTTCCTACAACTCCGTTACTGCTGTTGGCTTCCGGTGGTTACCTCAGGACGAACCGGCGCCAGAAGAGCAGGTTGTTCAGCGGGCGGATTTTTCGAACTTTGTGCTGCAAAGCGACAAGCTGGCGCCTGAGGTCAACGAGGCGATCATAGAGATTGTGGCACCGGTCATAACTCACGGCGATATCCAGTGGAAAGGGCGTTGGAATGACCAAGCCATTTCATTCACCATGGACGACAAGGCGTACAAGGAAGAGGTCTTGCATAACCGTGTCAGTTTTCAGCACGGGGATTCGATCCGGTGTGTGCTTGAAAGCGAGCGCAAACTCGACGAGTTTGGCAACGCTAAGGTAACGGGCCACCGCGTCACCACGGTGCTCGACAAAATTGAAGGAAGTGGTGAGATTCGCGAGACGCCACAGGGACGTAAGAAGCGCTTTGAAAAACGGCACGCCGACGGTCAATTCGGCTTGTTCGACGGTGAGAATGTTTGGGGTACCTGGTGAGTGGCCGGAATACACCGGCCTTGAACCGGTTACACCTAGGTTACACGACGCCAGAAATGCAAAAAAGGGTTACACGCCAGCGCGCTGTAACCCTTTGATTTCATTGGTTGCGGGGGTAGGATTTGAACCTACGACCTTCGGGTTATGAGCCCGACGAGCTGCCAGACTGCTCCACCCCGCGTCAGAGAAAAAAGAGTATATCGGATCGCTGACACAACGTCAAATGTTGGCGCGAAATACATATCGAGTGCGATCGAGCAAGCGGCACATTCACGCGGCGCGATGCGTCGCACGCGCTACGAAACATCGCAACGGCAAGTTGCACACTCCCCGC
Organism: Paraburkholderia sp. CI2; assembly: GCF_014201055.1. Classification (NCBI taxonomy): domain Bacteria; kingdom Pseudomonadati; phylum Pseudomonadota; class Betaproteobacteria; order Burkholderiales; family Burkholderiaceae; genus Paraburkholderia; species Paraburkholderia sp. CI2. Next base: position 25,339 of record NZ_JACHDL010000008.1, on the reverse strand, counting down.
TCGCGCACGCGATAAGATGCGGGACTACCGCGAATCGGAGCAACTGGCCGGGACTTCATTCATCGTGCCTCGCCCGCGCGAACGCAACAACGCAAGAAGCTATCTTCATCGTTGAGCGGAACTTGATATGACGTATCCACCCGATGCAATTCTTGCTGCGCTGCCCGTGAAAACCTCTTTGCTCAAGTTGCGCAGGCATCGGCACCCATGCATGAAGAATCAACACGGCATTTAAATTTTTCTGCCGAGAGCACGGTCGCTCATGCTCATGCGTATTGCGCCATGAGTCGTCCCTTCGTGCTTCCAATCGATCATTTATTTGCGTAAGCGGGGATACCCGTTCACGCGATACACCATTTCTTTCAATCAAGACGGTTCATCTTGCTGCGCGCGGTGTGCGGCTTTCCTGCTCGGACGAACGCATCTTCCTGCGGCGGCTGTTGCTTTATTTGCGCGACCACGGTCAACGCCGCTCACCGGATTTGCGGACGGCAAATTTAAAGACATAAAAACGATTGGCGAGCTTTGCAACCGGCTATGCCCGGAGGAAGCTATGGGCCTGAAGTAACATCGGCTATAACCGCCCTGCCGATAGTGGCCACATCAGTGAGACCGCCATGACACTTCTATCTTTGGTCTTGCATCCTTCCAGGCGTGTCATCTCAGGTTCCCGGTATCGCGGCGCTTCGAAGGTCGCGGCTTCGCGCGCGAAGGGTTGAGCAACGCAATCGACCACGTCTTTAGCACGCTGCAACTGCGTCACGTAATGGCGAATTACCGGCCCGACAATCTGCGCAGCGCGCGACTCCTCGAGCGGCTCGGCTTTGAAAACGAAGGCCTCGCGCGTGCGTATCTGAAGATCGACGGCGCGTGAGCCGATCATGTGCTGACATCGCGAATCAACTCGCGCGACTGACGCCGATAGCCATGCAAGCGCCGCAGCGCGCCGCGCGGCCCTTGCTGCGCGACCACCGCCACCGCCTGAAACGCGACCGGCGCAAACACCAGCCCGAGCAAGGTCGCCGTCACGACGCCGCCGAACACGCCCGTACCGATCGACCGGCGGCTTTCCGCACCGCCGCCGCTCGCCAGCACCAGCGGCACGACGCCCAGCAGGAACGCCGACGACGTCATCACGATCGGGCGAAATCGCGCGCCCGCCGCGCGTATCACCGCGCGCGTCAGCGGCACGCCGCGTAGGCTCAGGTCGCGCGCGAATTGCACGATCAGAATCGCGTTTTTCGCGGACAAGCCGATCACTGTGATCATCCCAACCTTGAAGTAGACGTCGTTCGGCATGCCGCGCATCAGCATCGCCGCAATGGCGCCGACTACGCCAAGCGGTACGACCATCAACACCGCGAGCGGAATCGTCCAGCTTTCGTATAGCGCGGCCAGCGCCATGAACACCGCCAGCAGCGACAGTCCGAGCAGCAACGGCGTCAGCCGCGCCGCCGCGCGTTCTTCGCGCGCCGCATCGACCCAGTCGAACGCGATGCCCGCAGGCAAGCTCGCCGCGAGCCGCTCCATCGCCTCCATCGCCGCCCCCGAACTGACACCGCTCGCCGCACGGCCGTTCAGATCGAGCGACGGATAGCCGTTGTAGCGCGTCAATGCGACTGGCCCGATGGTCCAGCGGCGCGTCGCAACCGACGACAGCGGCACCATCGCGCCCGACTGGTTCGGCACCGACAACGCCAGCAGATCGGTTTCCGTCATCCGCGTCGACGCATCGCCCGCCACCAGGACGCGGCGCATCCGGCCACCCGCCGGAAAATCGTCGACGTAGTACGAGCCAAAGGTGCTGCCGAGCACGTCCGCAATCCGGTCGAACGATAGGCCGAGCGCGTACGCCTTCGCGCGGTCCACGTCGAGTTCGATACGCGGCGCGTCGGGCAGATCCTCGAAATGAATCGACGCCAGCGACGGATCGGCCTTCGCGCGCTCGGCAAGCTGGTCGCGGGCGGCCTTCAACGCGTCGCGGCCCAAACCGCCGCGATCTTCGAGCCGGAACGTGAAGCCGTCCGAATGCCCGACGCCCGGCACCGACGGCGGCAATTGCGCCTGCACGTTGCCGTCGAGAATCCGGCTGAACGACCGGTTCAACGTGTCGCGCAGCGTCATCGCATCAACGCCGCGCTGGCCCCAGTCTTTCAGCGTGACGAATGACATCGCTACGTTCTGTCCGTTGCCCTCGAAACTCCAGCCGATCACGCTTGTCACGTTCGCCACCGCCGTTTGCATGCGCAAAATCGACTCGGTCTTTTCGACGACGGCGAGCGTGCGCGCCTGCGTCGCGCCGGCCGGCAACTGGATCATCACCTGCAGCTGGCCCTGGTCTTCGACGGGCAGGAAGCCGCCCGGCATCCGCCAGTACAACGCGCCGCACAGCAGCAGCAAGACGGCATACACCGCGAGCAGCGGCCCGACCCTGCGCATCGCGGCGGCCGTCATGGCCCGGTAGGCGCGCGACGCGCGATCAAAGCCCTGTTCGAAACGCGTCGAGAGGCGGGCGGCAACGCCACGCAAACCGCGTCGCGCGTCACGCTGACGGACCGATTGCGCAGGCGCGCTCAGCAGGTTCGCGCACAACGCGGGCGTCAACGAAAGCGCCATGGAAGACGACACCAGCATCGACGCAATCATCGCGACCGCGAATTGCCGGTAAATCCCACCGACGCCGCCAGGAAAGAACGCCATCGGCACGAACACGGCGGTCAGCACCGCCGTCACGCCGACGATCGCACCGCCGATCTGTTTCATCGCTTTCAATGTCGCGTCGCGCGGCGCCATGCCCTCCTCGTCCATCACGCGATGCACGCTCTCGACCACCACGATCGCGTCGTCGACCAGAATGCCGATCGCCAGCACGAGGCCGAACATCGTGAACACGTTGATCGACAAGCCGAATGCGTACATCGTGACAAAGGCACCCATCAGCGTGACCGGAATCACCACTGTCGGCACCAGCGCGTAGCGCAGATCGCGCAGGAACAGCCACATCACGAGAAACACCAGCAAGATCGCCTCGGCCAGCGTGATCAGCACTTCGCGAATCGCAACGTTGACGAAGCGCGCGCTATCGAACGGCACCTGAACCGCGACGCCCGGCGGCAAACGGCTCGCCAGTTCCGCGAGCCGCGCCCGAATCGCGTCCGATGTTTCGAGCGCGTTGCCGCGCGGCCCGAGTTGAATCCCGACCGTCGCCGACGGCTTGCCGTTCAGGCGCGACCAGAACGTATAGTTGTCGCGGCCGATCTCGACCCGCGCGACGTCGGCAAGCCGCACGGCCGAGCCGTCGGGGTGCGCTTTCAGCACGATCTGGCCGAATTCCTCCGGCGACAGCAACTGCCCTTTGACGTTCACCGACGCGCTCAGCTGCTGGCCGTCCACCAGCGGCGCGTCGCCGAGTGTGCCTGCCGCGACGCTCGCGTTTTGCGCGGCAATCGCGGCGTTGACGTCGGACGCGGCGAGGCCGAATTCGCGCAGCTTCATCGGATCGAGCCAGACGCGCAACGCTTCGTCGGCGTCCCACAGTTGCGCGGAACCGACGCCCGGCGCGCGCTTCAGTTCGCGCATGATGTCGCGGCTGAGGATGTCGCTCAGTTGCGCGGAATCGCGCGTGCCATCGGTGGATGTCAGCGCGACCAGCATCAGGAACGTGTTGGCGGCCTTGAAAACGCTGATACCCTGCTGCACCACCTGTTGCGGCAAACGCGGCTCGACCTGCTTGAGCCGGTTCTGCACGTCCATCATCGCGATATCGGGGTTGGTGCCGGGCGCGAAGGTCGCCGCGATTTCAAGGTTGCCGAGGCCGTCGCTGGCGGTTTCGTAGTAAAGCATCCCGTCGGCACCGTCGAGACTTTCTTCGATGATGCTGCCAACGTTCGCATCCACGGCTTCTGTCGATGCGCCCGGATAGACAGCGTCGATCACGATACGCGGCGGCGCGAGTCGTGGATATTGCGCGACCGGCAGTTGCGTCAACGCGAGCGCGCCCGCGATGATTACCGCAAGCGCCAGAATCCACGCAAAGACCGGTCGGTCGATAAAAAAGGCGGCCAAGGCATGCTCACGCGTGTGGGTTCGGTGCGAGCGCGACCGGCGAAGCGAACACCGGCGCATCGGCGAAACGGGCCATATGGAATGCATCGACCAGCTTGCCGTCGCGCATCGCGAACGCCGGCGAGCGTCCTTCCTCGACGAAACCGAAGCGCTGGTACAGGGCGATCGCGCGGTGGTTGTCGACGAACACGGTCAACTCCAGCCGACGCAGGCCGAGCAGCGTATCCGCGCACTCGACGGCCGCCGCGAGCAGCGCCGTGCCGATGCCGCGCCCGACGTAATCGTCATGCACGCAGAGACCGATTCCCGCGCAATGCGCCATCCGGTGCATGCGCGGCAACACGTCGATCATCCCGACCACGCGACCGCCCGCCTCCGCGCACAGTCCGAGCGTGTTCGCGGGCATTTTTTCGAGCCAGCTCCCGACCGTCGCGTTCGAGCGATACGGCGTCTGCAACGTGCCATGCCGCGCGCCGGGGCAGTTCATCAACGAAGTGATCGCGTCGAGGTCGGACAATTCGCGGGCGCGGATAATCACATGCGCCGTGTCGGGTTTCAACGAGACGTTCATACGGCCGCCTCGATTTCCGCTTGCAGATGACCCATCGGCGCGCGTAAGCGACCCATGAACACCGAGTCGATCAGCATGCCGTCGCGCAGCACGGCGCCGCGAAGGGTCGCTTCGTGCGAAAAACCGAACTTGTGATACAGCGCAATCGCGCGATGGTTGTCGGCGAACACGTTCAGCTCGAGACGGCGCAGCCCGTACCAGTTGTCGGCGGCATCGATCAGTTCGGCCATCAGCCGCGTGCCGACGCCCTTGCCCTGCCAGTCGTCGTGCACGCTGATACCCAGCCAGCCGCTATGCGCGCGACGCAGCGCGCCCGGATGCAGATCGGCCGCGCCGACCAGCGTATCGCCCACCAGCGCTGCAATCGCCATCGACGGCGCCGCGAGCTTCGCGAGCCAGCCTTGAGTCTGCTGCAAGGTCGGATACGGACGCATCGGGTTCTGGCGCATCACACCGGGGCATGAACGCAGCGCGTGGAGTTGCGCGGCGTCGTCCGGATGCAGCGGCCTGATGCTCATCTCGACCGGTTCGGCCCCGAACCGTGTCGTGCTCTCAAATATTGTCGTTGGTTCTGTCATTGTTATGGCGTTCGGTCTGTCATCGGAAACTCACTCACAGCGTCAGTTCGAACGAGCGTGCCAGCAAGCCGGGTAGTTTCCAGCCGCCGGTCTGCCGCTCGCCCTCCGTTCCATCGTTCAGCAGCAGTTCCGGCTGGGCGTCGAGACGTTCGAGTTCGCTCGACAGCAAACGGTACAGGCTGTCGTCGAAACGCATCGCGTCGACCGGCGCGACGATCCGGCCGCGTTCGACCCAGAACGTCGCGAAACGCGTCATGCCGGTCAACCGGCAATTCATCCGGTCAGAAAAATTCACGTACCAGAGATTGCCGACATACAGCCCGGTATCGAGTGCGGCAAGGATATCGGCGGCGTCGAGATCGCCGCCAGCCATCGCCAGCGACTCGGGCGTTTCGCTGGCGAGCGCGCCGTTCGGCGTCAATCCGTATTCGCGCGCGCTACGGGCGTTGGTCAGTTGCCCGGCGTTGCGGCCGTCGTGAATCAACGGCACGCTGTCGCGCTGATAACCGTCTTCGTTGAAGCGCGGCGTGATATTCAGGCTCAGGTCTTCGGTCATCGACACGCGCGGATCGAGCGCGACTTCGCCGCTGTGCAGCCGGTAAAACGGGCTGCGCGCGGTGGCGTTCGCGCGCGCGGAAAACCCGCCCCACGACGCCGTGCCGACCAGTTCCAGCATCGCCGCCGGCGCCAGATACGTGCGATACCGCCCCGGCGACAACGCGCGCGGCGTGTGTCCAAGCACCGGCAAACGTGCGGCGGCCTGTTCTACCTTCGCGGCGAACACGCTGTCGTCCCAGTGGTCGCCGGTGTACGTGCTTTTGATCGCACGGCCGCTCGGGTCGTACAACGACCAGCTAAAGCTGAAGTTGCTGACTTCGTACCAGCCGCGACTGCCGCGCGACGACGCGAAGCCGCGCACCATCAAGCCACCTGCATGGAAGCCGACGAAATCGAGTCCGCGCGCGCTTTCGGTGGCGATCCGCAACAGTGCGTCGGGCGCGGGCAGCTTGCCGCTGCGGCGCGTCGATTGGGTCCATTGGGTGGCGTCGTACAACAGATGCGGGTCGTCGGGCGCATCGCGCAAGCCGTCGCGCAACGTATTCAGCGCATCGGCGATATCGCGCAGGTCCGTCGCCGGATCGCCGCATACCGTGAAGCTCGAATACGCCTGCCTGGCGCCGTCGATCAGGCGGACGGTCAGTTTGCCTTGCGACACCTGGCCGATCTGCCGAACCTTGCCACCGTTGAAGCGGATAAAGTCGGATTGCTCCGCCGACAGCCGCGTCAACGCCACTTCGTCGCCGCTGAGCAACGTGTCGATCGCATCGGCGAGCAGCGCGAAATGCGCGTGCCAATCCGGCGACTGCGCGTTCGAGGCGAAATCGAAGCCGCTCGATGCATTGACTGCATGGGTTGTAGTCATCGCGCGCCTCCGAATACATCGACATGCGTGAACACGCACGGCGGCGACGCATGGCCGACGCGCACCAGTTGCACCGGTTCGCCTTTGCCGCACATCGACGTGCCGAACACTTCGCGCGTGCCGGCATTGCCGACCGCGCTCAGGCTGCGCCAGAAATTCGCGGATATGCCGCGATAATTCGGTTGCTTGACGATTTGCGTGAGCTTGCCGTTTTCGATCAACTGGCCGAACTCGCAGCCGAATTGAAACTTGTTGCGGTGATCGTCGATCGACCACGACGTATTGGTGCGCATCAGGATGCCGTGTTCGATGCCGGAAATCATTTCGCCCAACGTGCTGGCTCCCGGTTCGATATTCAGGTTCGCCATCCGGTCGATCGGCGCGCGATTCCAGCTCGACGCACGCGAATTCGCGACGCCCGCCATCTTTGCGCGCTGTTGCGACAGCGCGCCACCGAGCGGACGTTCGAGCACGCCATCGCGAATCAGATACTGTTTGCGCGCTTCAGTGCCGTCGTCGTCGAATGCGTACGACGCGGCTTCTTCGCGCAACGACGGATCGAATGTCACGTTGAGCAGTTCCGAGCCGTAACGGTAAGTGCCGAACATCTCCGGCTTCACGAAACTCCATCCGGCGAAGTTGCGTTCGTCGCCGAGAATCCGGTCGAGTTCGAGCGGATGCCCGATCGATTCGTGAATCTGCAACATCATCTGATCGGGCATCAGCAGCAGGTCGCGCGGACCAGCCGGACAGTTCGGCGCGGCCAGCAAGGTCAGCGCGTCGGTGGCGAGCCGCACGCCTGCGCCGTCGAACGCGTAGCGGTCCAGCACTTCGACGCCGCCTTGCGCGAGCGTGCCGTAATTGCCGCCGAGCGTGCGCACCTGCGTGTCGCCGTTCGCGTGCGCCGCGACGCTCATTTCCGGCATCACGAGGCAAAAGCGCTGGTCGATTCGCGCGCCGTCGCTGGTCAGATAAACCTGTTCGGTGCGCGTGATCTGCACGGATGCCGTGCGCTCGACGATCCGGTCGTCGATTTTCGCGGCGGCGCATTCGTGCGCGAGACGCGCGAGCCATTCGCCGCGCGTCGGCAGCGGCTGGTCGGCATTGGGCGAGACATACGCGCCGCTGCGCGCTTCGCGCGACACCGCGCGATGGTCGATCAGCGATGCGCCGGCGCTCGCCAGCGCACGTTGCGTCGCGATATCGAGCGCAGCCTGCAAGCCCCCGATGGACAGATCCGTGCTCGCCGCATAGCCTGCGCCCGCGCCGGCCCACGCGGTCAGCATGGCGCCGCGTTCGCGCTGCGTGCGCAGCGGCTGCGCGACGTCGTTGCGCACTTCGTGGTCGTCGATCTGCTCATCGACAATCCGTAAGGACCAGAACGCCGCATTGCTCTTCAACGCACGGGTGGCCTGCGCCCAGCGCGATTCGCTCATTGCAATACCTCGGGTTCGTCGTGCTCCGGCGCAATCATCGACGCGGCGAGCAACGACTGCGTATAAGGATGTGACGGCGCATGCAGCACATCGAGCGTGTCTCCCGCCTCGACCACGCGGCCGTTCTTCATCACGATCACGCGATGCGCCATCGCACGCATCACCGCCAGATCATGGGTGATCAATAGATAGCTTAACCGGTACTTCTTCTGCAAGCCCGCCAACAACTTAAGCACCTGTTGCTGGATCGACACATCGAGCGCGCTGGTCGGTTCGTCGAGAATCAGCACTTCCGGTTCGACCGCCAACGCACGCGCGATCGCTATGCGCTGCCGCTGCCCGCCGGAAAACTCGTGCGGATAGCGCAGCATCGATTCTTGCGGCATGCCCACTTCTTCGAGCATCGTCCCCACCCGCGCGCGGCGCGTGCGCGCGTCGATTTCCGGCCGGTGCACCTCGATCCATTCCCCGACGATCTGCTCGACCGTCATACGCGGCGATAGCGACCCGAACGGGTCCTGAAACACCACCTGCATCCGCGAGTACAACGCGCGGCGCGAGTTCGCGCCACGCAAAGCCGACAACGGCGCGCCGTCGATATGGATATGACCGGCGGCGGGCCGTTGCAGACCGAGCAGCGTCGCCGCCAGCGTCGATTTTCCGGAGCCCGATTCGCCGACCACGCCGAGCGTCTCACCGCGACGCAGCGTCAGATCGACCTCGTGCACTGCGCGAAACGTCGAACCGCTGAACAACGAGCGCCAGCCTTTCGCGGCCGTCCGGTAATCGACCGCGAGGCCTTGCACCTCGAGCACCCGACGCGCGTGCGGTTCGATCGGCTCGATCTCGCGATGCGGTTCGCTGTCGAGCAATCGCTGCGTGTAAGGATGCTGCGGCGCTGCGAACAGCGCTTGGGTCGTATTGGTTTCGACCAGCACACCCTTTTCCATTACCGCCACGCGTTGGGCGAAGCGGCGCACGAGATTCAGGTCGTGCGTGATCAGCAGCACCGCCATGCCGCGATCGGCGGCTTCCTGTTCCTGCAACTCGATCAGCAGATCGACGATCTGCTGACGCACGGTGACGTCGAGCGCGGTAGTGGGTTCGTCGGCGAGCAGCAGGCGCGGACGGCACGCGAGCGCCATCGCGATCATCGCGCGCTGGCGTTGTCCGCCGGATAGTTGATGCGGGTAGCTGTCGATCCGCCGTTCCGGCTCGGGAAGGCCGGTACGGCGCAGCAGTTCGATGCCGCGGGCGCGCGCCGCGTTCGACCACAAACCCTCGTGCAAACGCAGGCTTTCGGCGATCTGCTGACCGATCGTGAACAGCGGATTGAGCGCGGTCATCGGCTCCTGAAACACCATCGCGACGTCGGCGCCGCGAATCCCGCGCATCTGCTGCTCGGTTTTCTGTAATAGATCGACGCCGTCGAGACGGATCTGGCCGCTGGTCTGCGCATGTTCGACGAGGCGCAGGATCGACAGCGCCGTGACGCTCTTGCCCGAACCGGATTCGCCGACCAGCGCAACCCGCTCGCCGCGCCCGATCGTCAGATTCAGTTCGCGAACCGCGACCTTGTCGCCGAAACGGATCGAGAACGTGTCGATTTCCAGCAAAGGCTTGTGCAACGTTGCGTCGCCCATCACTTCCTCCCGCCGAACGCCGACCCGCGCGAACGCGTGTCGAGCGCATTGCGCAACGCGTCGCCCATGAACGTCAGCAGCAACAACGTGATCACCAGCGCGGCAAACGCAGATACCGAAATCCACCATGCGTCGAGGTTGTTCTTGCCTTCCTGAAGCAGTTCGCCCAGGCTCGGCGTGGGCGGTGCGACACCCAGCCCCAGAAAGTCCAGACTCGTCAGCGACAGAATCGCGGCGCTCATCCGGAACGGCAGGAAGGTGATCACCGGCGTCATGCTGTTCGGCAGCAGATGACGCCAGATGATCTGCCAGTTGCTCAAACCCATCGTGCGCGCGGCGCGAACGTAATCGAGCGAACGGTTGCGCAGGAATTCGGCGCGCACATAGTCGGACAACACCAGCCAGCCGAACATCGACAGCAGGATAAACAGCAGCCACAAACTCGGCTCGAAGATCGACGCGAAGATGATCAGCAGATACAGGTCCGGCATCGAACTCCATACTTCGATCAGGCGCTGCCCGATCAGGTCGGTGCGGCCGCCGTAAAAGCCTTGCAACGCACCCGCCAGCACGCCCAGCACGATACCCGACACCGTCAGCGCAAGCGCCATCAACACCGACAGCCTGAAGCCGTACAGCAATCGCGACAGCACGTCGCGGCCGTATTGATCGGTGCCGAGCCAGTTGGTCGCGGACGGCGACGCCGGAAACGGCCGCGTCGCGAAGTAATCGATCGTGTCGTAGTGGTAGTGATTCGGCGGGTAGATCGCGAAGTTGCCTTTCTCCGTCAACTGCTTGCGGATAAACGGATCGAGATAGTTCGCGCGGGTCGGAAAATCGCCGCCGAACATCGTTTCCGGATAGTCCTTCACGATCGGAAAATAGTCATGGCCGTCGTAACGGACCATCAGCGGCCGGTCATTCGCGAGCACTTCGCCGAGCAGGCTCAGCACGAACAGCGTCGCGAACACGATCAGGCTCCAGTAACCGAGCTTCTGCCGGCGGAAACGCTGCCAGACGCGTCGCCCAGGCGACACGGACACCGGCAACGCGCCGGGCGGCAGCTTATCGGTCCAGGCTGTTGAACTGGATGCGGGGGTCGACGAGGACATAGCAGACGTCAGCAATGAGTTTGGTCACGAGACCAATCAGCGTGAACAGGAACAGCGAACCCAGCACGACCGGATAGTCGCGGCGGATCACCGAGTCATAAGACAGTTGGCCCATGCCGTCGAGCGAAAACAGCGTTTCGATCAGCAGGTTGCCGTTCAGGAAGGCGCCGATAAACGCGGCGGGCAGCCCGGTCAGCAGCGGAATCGCGGCGTTGCGCAATACGTGCTTCCACAGCACGTCACGCTTGGGCGCGCCTTTCGCCCGCGCGGTCAGCACGTATTGACGACCAATCTCTTCGAGAAACGTATTCTTGGTCAGGATCGTGACGATCGCGAAGTTGCCAACCACCGACGCCGTCACCGGCAACACGATGTGCCATAGATAATCGAGCACCTTGCCGAACGCGCTGAGTTCGTCGAAGTTATCGGACGTGAGGCCGCGCATCGGGAAGACCTGCCAGAACGTGCCGCCGCCAAACAGCATCAGCAGCAGCACGCCGAACACGAAGCCCGGAATCGCGTAGCCGGTCAGCACCATCACGCTGGTAGCGGTATCGAAGCGCGAGCCATTGCGCACCGCTTTCGCAATCCCGAGCGGCACCGACACGATGTAGGTCAGCACGACCGTCCATAACCCGAGCGTGATCGACACGGGCAGTTTCGAGCGGATCACCGCCCACACGCTCTGATGGTGATAGTAGGACTGGCCGAGATCGAAACGCGCGTAGTCCCTCAGCATCTTCAGATAGCGCGTCAGCGGCGGTTTGTCGAAGCCGAACTGCTTCTTGATCTGCTCGATCTGCTGCGGATCGACGCCCTGGCTGCCGTGATACGCGCTGCCGCCGCCTCCGCCTTCGCCGCCGCGCTGCTGGCCGTGACGCAACTGCGTCATCATCTGTTCGACCGGGCCGCCCGGCACGAACTGCGTCACGAAGAAAGTCAGCGTAACGACGCCGATCAGCGTCGGGATCATCAGCAGCAGACGTTTGACGATGTAGATAAACATAAGCCCCTCACTTCGCAGCGGCGGTGTTGGCCGCAGCGGACGGCGTCTTGCGATACCAGTAGCTGATGATCCAGTCCTCGCCCTGAAAACTGACCGGCGTCACCGACGGGTAGCCGAGCGCGCTTTTGTACGCGATCCGCGTATCCGGCGCGAAATATTCGGGCACCAGGTAATAGCCGTTGATCAGCACGCGGTCGAGCGCATGGGTCGCGGTTTCGAGTTCGTTCAGCGTGCTCGCGCGCATCACCGCGTGCACCAGCGCATCGACCGCCGGCGACCTCACGCCCGGATAGTTCTCCGAGCCGACCTGCGATGCCGATGCGCTGCTGAAACGACGCTCCAGTTCGGAACCGGGAATCGTCACGCGCAGATAGACGAACGTCGTCATATCGAACTCGAAGTTGTCGATCCGCTTCTGATACAACGCACTATCTATCTCGCGCATATGCGCATCGATGCCGAGCAGTTGCAGGTTGCGCATATACGCCAGCAGTACGCGATCCATGCCCGGCTGATCGTCGATGATTTCGATCGACATCGGGTTGCCGTGCGCGTCGCGCAACTGGCCGTCGCGCACTGTCCAACCCGCTTCGGCGAGCAGGCCGCGCGCTTCGCGCAGGTTCTCGCGCAACGTGTGCGGCGCAATCGTGTCGGCCTGCCTGACCATTGGACCGAACACGGCCGCCGGCAAACTCGCGCGATACGGGTCGAGCAGCGTGAGTTCGGCAGCGGTCGGCACGCCTTGCGCGGCGAACGGGCTATCGTCGAAGTAGCTGTTGGTGCGCCGGTACTGGCCGTAGAAGGTCATCCGGTTCAGCCAGTCGTAGTCGAACGCGAGTGCAAGGGCATGCCGCACCCGCACATCCGAAAACATCGGCCTGCGCGTGTTGAACATCAGCCCCTGCATCTGCGCGCCGTGATCCGGAAAGAGTCTGCGCTGCAACACGCCGTTCTCGAAGTTCTTGCCGATATAACGGCGCGCCCATTGCATCGAACTGTATTCGACCATCACGTCGGTATCGAGCGCTTTCAGCGATTCGAGCTGCGTGTAATGATCGTGATAGAGCTTGAACGCGACGCGCGCGAAACGGTACATGCCGCGCCGCGACGGCAAATCGGCGGCCCAGTAAGCCGGATTGCGACGGTAGACGATCTGCGTGTCGTTCTTGCGCTGCTCGATCAGATACGGGCCGCTCGACACCGGCGGCACGTTGGTCAACTGATCGAACGCGATGCGCGTGCCGTTGGCTTGCATTGCCCACTTGCGCGAGAAAACCGGCAGGTCGCCTGCGATCAACGGCGCGTCGCGTTCCACGTGCCTGAAGTCGAAGCGCACCCGCGACGGGTCGAGCACCGTGGCGCGGCTGATCACCGCGAACTGCGAGTTGAACAGCGGCGATGCCTGCGGGCTGGTCAGCGTATCGAACGAATACTTGACGTCGTCGGCGGTGATCGGATCGCCGTTCGAAAAGCGCGCTCGCGGGTCGATATGAAACACCGCTGATTTGCCATCCGGCGCCACCTCGACGTCGTCGGCGATCAATGCGTATTCCGACGCGAGTTCGTCCCAGCTGCGCTGCATCAGCGTATCGAACATCAGATGCAGGATGTCCGGCGCCGGCGCACCACGCGTCAGGAACGGATTCAGCGAATCGTAGCTTTGCGCTTCGTCGTAGTTCTGGAAAACCAGCGTGCCGTCGGTCGGCGCATTCGGGTCCGCGTAATCGAAATGCGTGAACCCGGACGGATACTTCGGCGCGTCGTATTGCGCGATCGACGCCCTCGCGAACGCGGGCGCCGTCGTCAACGGCACGACCAGCAGCCCCGCGACGAGCGTCACCGCAACCCGCGCCGCGAGCATCTTAACGACGCGCGCGCGCGGGCCTCGAAACCTGTCGGTTGTCATCATGCGTGTCTGGACGCAATCGGCTCGTAGCCGATGCGCGATGCTTCGAAACCGCGCGGGCGGCGGCGGGTAGCCACCGCTCGCGCGGGTCCGGGTTGAAGGCCGGATGGGTAAATTGCGAAGGCCGGAAGTTCGCGTCGAAGCTGAGCTTATTCGTCGTCGTTACTCGTCGTGGTTACTCGTCGTCGGACGGTGTGGTCTTGAACGAGAACTGAACTTCGCCGACATACGGCTCGGCATTCTTCTCGCACTTGTACGCCTTGCCTGCGGCAATCACGGCTTCGTTGAACACCGACGTCGGCGGCGTGACGCGCATGATCTTCACGTCGCTGACCTTGCCGTCCGTACCGATCGTCAGATGCGCGATCACGTCCGCCGAAATACCGTCCGTCAATGCCTTGCGCGGAATCACCGGCTGCACCGACTGGCAATGACCGCGGCCGTCCACCACGCCGTGCAGCGCGGGCGGCGCCGGCGGCGCGGCCGGTGCCGGAGCGGGTGCCGGCGCAGGCGTCGGCGAGGCGATCGCCGGAGCGTTCGGAGCCGGATTCGCCGTGGGCTGGATCACCGGCTGCGGCGTCGGTCGCGGCGGCGGCGGCGTCGGGGTCGGCTTCGGTATTTCGTGCTTCGGCTGCGCTTTGGGCGGCGCCGGCGGCGGCTCCAGCTTCTTCACCTCGGGCGGCGGCGGTGGCGGAGGCGGCGGCGCAATCTGCACGCGCATCTCCTTCGGCGGCGGAGGCGGCGGCGGCTGGAACTTCATGTGCGACACGCCCAGAATCACCAGCGCCTCGACCAGCACCGCAACGCCGAGCGCCAGCTTCATGGGCATGCGACCGTGATGCGCCGGCGTCGTCGATGCCCAGAGAGCGCCGTCCAGGCGGTTTTGCGGATCTTTCATGTCGATGGCCGGTGAACTCATGTCGTCGGGTTCGTGGCCAATGCAACCGAACTGATGCCCGCCGCGCGCACCAGGTCCATCACCTTGACGATATTCTTGTAGCTCGTGCCTTCGTCGCCGGCAATCGCGACATCTACTTTCTTCGAGTCGTGAACCAGACCTTGCAGACGCGCGGTCAGTTCGTCGGGCGTCACGGGCTTCGAATCCAGATAGATTTCATCCGTCTTCGTCACGCCGATCGATACCTTGATGGTCTGCTGCAACTGCTCGGCGGTGCTCGATTGCGGCAGGTCGAGCTTGATGCCTGCGCCCTGGATCATCTTCAGCGTCGCGAGCATGAAGAACACCAGCAGGAACATCATGATGTCGATCATCGGGATGATCTCGATGCGCGCTTTCTCTTCACCGCCGAGGTAATGGCTGCGATGGTTTCGCATGGTCCGTCTCCTTGAGTGCCGGCGTCAGACTGCGAAGCGCGATACGAGCAGCGACTTGATGAGGTCGAACTGGTTGACCGTCATCCGGATACGCTTGTTGAAGTAGTTCAGGAAGATCACGCAGATGATCGCGATGGTCAGGCCGCACGCAGTGGCCGTCAGCGCGTGACCGATGCCGCCCGTCACACCGTTCGGGTTCGCGGTGCCGCTGGTGCCGAGCACGTTGAACGATTCGACCATGCCGATGATCGTGCCAAGTAGACCCAGCAACGGGCCGAGCGTCACGGCCGTATCGAGAATCCACAGGTTACGGTCGAGACGCGGCAACTGGAACATGATCGTTTCCTCGATCTCGCGTTCGACCACGGCTTCGCTCTTGCCCTTCACTTTCATCGCCGACTTCACGAGTTCGCCTTGCACGGTCTGCTTGTAGTGCTCGGCCACTTTGGCGGCATCGTCGAGATTGGCTGCATCGACGAGTTTCAGGTCATGTTCGAGGGTCCTGCCGGCACGCACGGCACGCGAGAAGAACATGAATCGTTCGATGATGATCGCGATGCCGAGCAGGAAGATGAACGCGAGGAGAGGGATCAGACCCATCGACTGGATCGAGTAGTTAATGAGGGTATTCAGCACTGCGGACTCCGGTTAGTACAGGCTCAAGCGGCCGTTGAATAACGGTAGGTTTCGAGATGCCGGCTGCCTTGTGAGTCGCCGGCTAAAGGCCCGCCACTTATGCAAAGCCCGTACCAGGTCAGGCGACTGGTTTCTCCGTAACGAACGTCGCCAGTCCTTTACACGGGACGCTTTGCCTTTTATTTCATGGACTTGCCGAGCGCGACAAAGATCTCGCATGCCCGCGGCTTGCGTGGCGCTCGCGCACGCATATAGCAAAACAAATTGATTTTTGTAATTAGAGTAAGTCCGTTTTCCAAGACTGTTTCTCCAAAAGCCTTTAATTCTCTATTGCAGAAATGGTGCGAAAAGTCGCACTTGAAGCGTTTTGGTGCAATCTCAGAATACCTATAGACAATTTCATTACATATACCTTTCATATTACTTTCGATTTAGTATGGCAATAGGCACCAATTGAAGACCAGCTACCAGCCACAAATGCCTACGCGTAACGCGAAGCAACCTTACAGAATCGCTTTCTTACACTTATTACCGTTAATTTCAACGGCACATTAATCGCCCCGAATTAGGGAATTTAATTGCCATGGATCATTTTTTATTTAATGCACCAATTCTGTAATTAAGCATTCTTACGGTGCGTAAGCTGCACCAAATGGCAATTAAAATAAGCCGTCTAACTTTATTTTTTTCTAATGGAAACTTTCCTGCGTTCTGTTACGCGCGAGGAATGCTTTATTTCCAGGCACTACCCGCGCGACACAATTTTTCGTAACTCTGAATTCCTAAGCAAATCAATCGCTTCGATGCATTTGCGGAGGCCGCTCAAGGCCTTTCCGACGGTCCGCGACCTCACACATGGCATATCTCGTGCTCTTGCTGCGCTCGCTTCAAGACCAAGGCGCGCGCGTCCGACACGATCGGCGACGCACCCTGGACGGGATGTGCGGGACGGCGCGGGGATGCGCCGGACAGCGAAGAACTCGCTGACGTCAACGCACTGCATCGCACGCGCAACTCGCGCCTGCGTTTGCGTGATCGTTCAACGGAAGTGGCCTTAACAACAAGAAGGAGCGCAAGTGAAACAAAAGCGATTGGCCTCAGCCATCAAAAGAATCATTGGTGCCGAGCTGGTGTTGACAGCGGCGTTCGTCCCGCTGGCACACGCACAAAGCCAACCTGATACAGCGGCCGTTCCGACGGCCGCAAGCACGCCAGCGGCGACTCCCCCCGCCGTCAGCAAGCTCGAAAAAGTAGAAGTCACCGGTTCGCTGATCCGCACATCGGACAAGACCGGCAACGTCGAAGTCCAGACCGTTACAGCAAGGGAAATCCAGCAAAGCGGCTACACGACCGTGGCCGACTTCCTGCGCGGCATGTCTGCCAACTCCGCGTCCAGTTGGGGTTCCACCACGATGAACGGCACGGCGCCGGGCGGCTCGGGGATCGCATTGCGCGGTCTGTCCGAGAAGTACACGCTGGTGCTGGTCGACGGCCAACGCGTCGCGAACTACGCACAGGCGGTGAACTTCACCGACACGTTCTTCGACGTCAACACGATCCCGCTGAACATCGTCGATCACATCGAAATCGTGAAGACGGGCGCCGTGTCCGCATACGGTTCCGACGCGATTGCCGGCGTGGTCAACATCATCACGAAAAAGAACTTCCAGGGTCTTCAGGTCGACGGGCAGCTCGGCAAGGCACAGCATCCGGGTAACGCTCAGGGCAACTTCAGCGTGCTCGGCGGCTTCGGCGACCTGAACTCGGATCGTTTCAACGTGACGGCAGCCGCCAGCTACTATCGCGATTCCGGTTCGACGCTCGACCAGCGCGACATGACCAAAAACCAAGACTTCAGCCAGTACCCAGGTGGGTCGGCGGGTCCTCTTGGTCCGAACCAGCAGTCATTCTGGCAACTGCCGGACGGCTCGACCGCCGCGTTGAGCCCATGCCCCCCGGGCAGCACTAACGCGGCGGGCGCAACGTGCGTGTACAAGAACGCGAACACGTACTCGCTGATTCCGCAGACGACGCGTCTGAACGCGAAGGTGCGTGGCACCTTCAAGATCAACGACGACATACAGGCTTACGCCGACTTGTGGGCGAGCCGCAACGAGACGGTCCAGTACTTCGGCAGCCCGTCGATCAGCAGCACGTCGAACGTGTTCAATCCGCTGACCGGCTCGGTGTCGCAGCTCGACCGCACGGTGTCGGCGCTGAATCCGTACAACCCGTACGGTGTCGATACGCCGATCAACCTGACCTTCCCGGGCATTGCGCAGCGCGCAGACACGGCATCGACGTTCTGGAAGGCCTCGACGGGCGTGAAGGGTTCGTTCACCACGCCGAAGGTCGGCGACTGGGACTGGTCGGTGGACTACGGTCATTCGCAGAGCACGGTCGACACGACGTACTCGAACATGATCAACACGGCCGCGCTTGAAAACATCCTCGGCCCGAACGGCGGCTACAACTTCGCGAACCCGGCATCGACACCGAACGGTCTGAACGGCCTGTTCCAGAACGACTACCAGCAGGCGATCTCGAAGCTCGACAGCTTGACGGCGAAGACCTCGACCGGCAATCTGTTCAACCTGCCGGCTGGTCCGGTCGGCATCGGTTTCGGTACGGAATTCCGTCACGAAAGCTCGCTGATCAACCCGCGCACATACTCGTCGCAAGGGATCGTCGTGCCGGCGAACGTTCAGTCCGTCGACGGCGAACGCAACATCGCGGCTGTGTATTACCAGATCGATATTCCGATCATCCACAACCTGACGTTCACGCAAGCGGGCCGCTATGACCACTATAGCGACTTCGGCGGCGCGTTCTCGCCGAACTTCGCACTGCGCTTCCAACCGGTCCAGATGCTGACGACGTACGCGTCGTACAGCCGTGGTTTCCGCGCGCCGACGCTGGTCGAAAACTCGCAGGCAACCTACCTGGCTCACCAGAACCTCGTCGATCCGAACGACCCGAGCGGCGTGCCGACCAAGCACTTCACGACGGAACAGATCAATGGCAATCCGAACCTCCAACCGGAGCACACGAAGAACTACAACATCGGCTTCCAACTGTCGCCGGATGCGTCGACCGATATCGGTGCAGCGTTCTACAAGATTCATATCGACGGCGTGATCGGTACCGACGATCCGAATGCCGTGCTGGATGCCAACGACCCGTCGAGGGTCGTGCGCAATCCCGACGGCACGATCCGCTACATCTCGCAACAGTTCATCAACCTCGGCTCGCTGGATACCGACGGCTTCGACATGAACTTCCGCAAGTCGGTCGGCACGAAGTACGGCACGTTCACGCTGTCGGGCGACTGGGCGTACGTGTGGCACTTCAAGCTGAACAGCCCGGGCGCTGCAACGCAGGACTTCGCGGGTAACAACCTCGCGCTGCTGCAACCGTTCGGTGCGTCGAATCCCCGCTGGAAGGGCAACACGAGCCTGACTTGGGATTACCGCAAGATGACCACGACGCTGAGCTGGCAGTACACGGGTCCGTACACCAACGCAGTGGCAGCCGAGTTCGGCGACGGTGGCACGGGTTCGGTGGCGTCGTATAGCCAGTTCAACCTGATGATGACGTATCGCGGCTTCAAGAACTGGACGATCTATGGTGGCATCCAGAACATCTTCGACAGGACGCCGCCGTTCGACGTGGAGTGGCAATCAACGCCGGACATCACCGGCTACGACCAGTCGCTGTACACGAATCTGGGCCGCTTCTTCCAGATCGGTGCGACCTACCGCTTCTGATCGTCGCAGCGGGCTTTATCGCAGGACCGTAGGTCTCCTCTTGCCTCTTCTTCGTTGTTGAAGAGGATTGGCGGCGGTGCCTCGCGCACCGCCAGCTTTTTTGCTATTCGGATGCCACTTGAAATACGCAATGAAACCGATTCACGCCACTCGGGCGGCGTTGGCCGCGTTGGCGCTCGCCCTTCTCTCTCCCGCCCACGCCGTGACGATCCCGCCCGGCGTCACGCTCGCAGCCACCCAGGAACTCACGCGGCAAACACCCGTCGAGGCAGAATCGATCGACCCCGCGCATATCGAATCCTGGGCCGCTAATACCATCGGCCTCGACCTGTTCGAAGGTTTGACGCGAATCGCCGCCGACGGTGCGGTCGTGCCGGGCGTCGCGCAATCGTGGAGCCGCAGCGCGCCCGATACATGGATCTTCAAGCTGCGCCACAACGCGCGCTGGAGTAACGGCGAGCCGGTCACGGCCGCCGATTTCGTCTATTCATGGCAACGCGTGGTCGATCCGAAGACCGGCTCGAAATACACGATCCTGGTCGAGTTCGTGAAGAACGCGAAGGCGATTCTGGCGGGCAAGGCGCCGCTCGCGAGTCTCGGCGTGCGCGCGGTCGATCCGTACACGGTGGAGGTCAAGACCGAAGACCCGACTGCGTTCTTTCCGCAACTGACCGCAATGTCGACGATGGCGCCGGTGAACCGCGCGACGGTCGCGAAGTACGGCGACGAATGGACCCGTCCCGGCCACATGGTCAGCGACGGTGCGTATGCGTTGAGCGACTGGCAACCGGGCAACCGTCTCGTGATGGTGAAGAACGACAAGTACTGGGATGCGAGCAAGGTCGCGATCACGAAAGTCACCTATCTACCGATCGAAAGCGACGAAACGGCAATGCGGATGTATCAGGCCGGCCAGTTTGATTACACGTATTCGATTCCGTCCGGCATCTATAACCAGGTCAGCAAGCAGTTCGGCTCCGAACTGAAGACCGGGATGTTTATCGCCACCTACTACTACTCGCTGAACAACGCCGACCCGGCCTTCAGGGACAAGCGCGTGCGCGAGGCGCTGTCCATGGTGATCGACCGCAACCTGCTGACGTCCAAACTGACCGCAAGCGGCGAGTTGCCGCTGTACGGCCTGATTGCAAAAGGCACGCAAGGCGCGGCGCAATTCCAGCCCGACTGGGCCGCGTGGCCGATGGCGAAGCGCATCGAAACCGCGCGAGACCTGCTGAAACAGGCGGGCTATTCCGCTGCAAAGCCGTTGACGTTCACGCTGACATACAACACCAACGACCTGCACAAGAAGGTCGCGCTATTCACGACGTCGGAATGGCGCACCAAGCTCGGCGTCAACGTGAAGCTCGAAAACGTCGAGAACCGCGTGCTGCTGAAAATGCGCCACGACGGCAAGGTGCAGGCGTCGCGCGACGGCTGGTTCGTCGACTACAACGACGCGATGTCGTTCTTCGACCTGATCCGCTGCAACAGCGTGCAGAACGACCAGCACTACTGCAATCCGAAGGTCGATGCGTTGATCGATCAGGCGAACCAGCAGATGGACGAAGCGAAGCGCACCGCGATGCTAACGCAGGCGCACGACATCGCGATGAACGACTATCCGCTGATTCCGATGTTCCAGTACTCGGCGGTGCGGCTCGTGAAATCGTATGTGGGCGGCTATTCGCCGACCAACTACGTCGATCAGCGGCAGTCGCAGGACATGTACATCATCAAGCACTGAGCGCAAGGAGCCTTGCCATGCTGGCTTATACATTGCGCCGCGCGTTATGGGCGATCCCGACGATTCTCGCCGTGATCACCGCGTGCTATCTGCTGCTGCACCTGACGCCCGGCGGCCCGTTCGATTCGGAGAAGCATCTGTCGGCGGCCGTGCTTGCCAATCTCGACGCGAAATACCACATCGATCAGCCGCTGTGGAAGCAGTATTTGCTCTACATCGACTCGCTGCTGCACGGCGATCTCGGCGCGTCGTTCCGTTACACGGACTGGTCGGTCAGCGAACTGGTGTGGAAAGCCCTACCGGTCAGCCTCGGCGTCGGCGGCATTTCGGTGCCGATCGCGCTGGTGATCGGTGTGGCGCTCGGCACGGTTGCGGCGGTGCGCCGCAATGGCGTGATCGACTACGGCGTGATGTTGCTCGGCAATCTCGGCAGTGTGGTGCCGCCATTCATCCTCGGCCCCGTGCTGGTGTGGGTCTTCGCGATCCTGATCAAGCGCGGCGAGCATGGTCTGCTGCCCGCTGGCGGTTGGGGTGACGGCGACTGGCACTACCGCGTATTGCCGATCGTACTGCTCGTGATCATCAACGTATCGACGATTGCGCGCGTGATGCGCGGCAGCATGATCGAAGTGCTGTCCGGCAATTTCATCCGGACCGCGCGCGCGAAAGGTCTGGCCGGCCGCACCATCGTCTTGCGTCATGCGCTGAAACCGGCGCTGATGCCGGTCGTATCGCTACTCGGCTCGCTGTGCATTTCGTCGATCACCGCCGCGGTCGTCACCGAATCCGTATTCGCGCTGCCCGGTCTCGGGCAACTGGTCGTGAACGGCGCGATCAATCGCGACTACACGCTGGTGCTCGGTCTGGTCGCATTGATCACGGCATTCGCGGTCCTGTTCAATCTGCTGGTCGATCTTGCTTACGCATGGCTCGATCCGCGCATCCGGTACTGACATGAAGATTCGTCGATTCAACCTGGCCGCGCGTGCGTTCGTCGCGCCGCCGGCCGATGCGGCGTCCGCAGGCGGCTGTCTGTCCGGCGGCATCGTCACGAAGGCTTCGCGCGGACCGTTCGCGATTGCCGGCATGCGCTTTTTGCGTAATCGCGCGGCATTTGCAAGTCTCGTGATCCTGCTGCTGATCGTCGTCGCATGCTTTGCGGGGCCGCTGTTTCTGCCCAACAATCCGGTCGACAGCGACTGGGGATCGATCAGTCTGCCGCCGTCGTGGCTCGGCATGCATCTGTTCGGTACCGACGAACTCGGTCGCGACCTGCTCGCGCGCACGCTGGTGGGCGGGCGCGTATCGCTCGAAGTCGGGTTGCTCGGCACGCTGGTGTCCGGACTGATCGGCGTCGCGTGGGGCGCGACAGCCGGCTTCATGGGCGGACGCGTCGATGCCGTTATGATGCGCGTCGTCGACGTGATGTACGCGATTCCGTACATGCTGATCGCGATCATGATGATGACGCTGTTCGGCCGCGCATTCTATCTGGTCGTGCTGACCATCAGCGCGTTTTCGTGGCTCGATATGGCGCGCGTGGTGCGCGGTCAGACGCTGTCGCTGCGTTCGCGCGAATTCGTCGACGCGGCGCGTGCGACTGGCGTCAGCACCCGCGCCATCATCGCGCGGCATATCGTGCCGAACCTGATCGGCGTGGTGGTCGTGTATGCCACGGTCACAGTGCCGTCGATCGTGCTGACGGAATCGGTGCTGTCGTTTCTCGGACTCGGCGTCCAGGAGCCGATGACGAGTTGGGGCGTGCTGATCGAAGACGGTGCCCAAAAACTCGAATCGATGCCGTGGCTGCTGCTCTGCCCAGCCGTCATGCTGTGCGTGACGCTTTATTGCGTGAACTTCGTCGGCGACGGTCTGCGCGACGCTCTCGACCCCAAGGATCATTGACATGGCGCTACTCGAAGTGAAGGACCTGAGTGTGCGCTTCACGCGCCGCGAAGGACCGCTGGTCGATGCGGTCCAACGCGTGTCGTTTTCGCTCGACGCGGGCAGCACGCTGGGCATCGTCGGCGAATCCGGGTCGGGCAAGAGTCAGACCGTGATGGCGCTGCTCGGTTTGCTGTCGTCGAACGGCAGCGTGTCGGGCACCGCACTGTATCGTGGCGAAGACGGCGGCGATCTGCTGACGATGAACAACGCAGCGCTGAACAGGATTCGCGGCAACCGGATCGGCATGGTGTTTCAGGACCCGATGACGGCGCTCAATCCGTTTTTGACCATTGAACGGCAGATGACGGAATCGCTGCAATTGCACAAGAAGCTGTCGCGTCGCGAAGCGCGTCGGCGTGCCATCGAGGTGCTCGACACGGTGCGGATTCCCGATGCCGCACGCCGCATCGGCATGTATCCGCATGAGTTTTCCGGTGGTATGCGGCAGCGCGTGATGATTGCGATGGCGTTGCTGTCCGAACCGGAAATTTTGATTGCCGACGAACCGACTACCGCGCTCGACGTCACCGTTCAGGCACAAATCATCGAATTGCTGCGCGAACTGAATCGCGAGCGCGGCACGGCAATCGTCCTCATCACGCACGACATGGGCGTGGTCGCCGGTTTGTGCGATACCGTGATGGTGATGTACGCAGGGCGCACGGTCGAGCAGGCAGACGCGCGTGCGCTGTTCGCCGCGCCGACCCATCCGTACACGATCGGCCTGTTGAACGCGCTGCCGCGCATCACCGACGACGACGACCGCCCGTTGCAAACCATTCCGGGCAATCCGCCTTTGCCGGGGCAAATTGGCGCGGGTTGCGCGTTCGCACCGCGTTGTTCGTTTGCAGACGATACTTGCCGCACCACAGTGCCGTCGCTCGACGCGCGTAGTGATCTGGCGGGTGCATTGCGCGCGTGCCACCGTCCGGTTCCAGCCATTCTGGGGGCCGTTCGATGAACCAGCATTCCGCTTGCAACAGTACCGAACCGCTGCTGTCGGTGAACGAACTGAAGGTGCATTTCAGCGTGCCGCGCGGCAAATTACCGTGGTCTGGCAAGGCCACGCTGCGCGCTGTCGACGGCGTGTCGTTCGATGTACGGCGCGGCGAAACCGTCGGGCTGGTGGGTGAATCCGGTTGCGGCAAGTCCACGCTCGCGCGCGCGATCGTCGGTCTTGCGCCTGCGTCGGGCGGCAGCGTCAAGCTTCATGGCGTCGAAACCGTGCAAGGCGCGAAGCGCGATCTCGGCATCTTGCGGCGCGACGTGCAGATGATCTTTCAGGACCCGCTGGCGTCGCTCGATCCGCGCATGACGATCGAGCAGATCGTCGCGGAGCCGTTGATCACGCATCGGCCCGATGTCGCGCGCGCCGATGTGCGCGCTCGGGTGCTGACCATCCTCGAACGCGTCGGCCTGAATGCGCAGCATCTGCGGCGCTATCCGCATGAGTTTTCGGGCGGGCAATGTCAGCGCGTCGGAATTGCACGGGCATTGATCAGCGAGCCGCAACTCGTGATCTGCGATGAACCGGTGTCCGCGCTCGACGTGTCGATTCAAGCGCAAATCGTTAATCTATTGCGCGACTTGCAACGCGAACTGTCGTTGTCGCTGCTGTTCGTCGCGCACGATCTGGCCGTGGTGAAAGCAATCAGCCATCGCGTGATGGTGATGTATATGGGGCGCGTGATAGAGTTCGGCGAAAAACGCGCGCTGTACGCGGCACCTGCGCATCCCTATACCCGTGCATTGCTGTCGGCCGTACCGGTTCCCGACCCGACCGTCGAGCGCGCGCGACGGCATCTGCTGCTTCAAGGCGAGATTCCGTCGCCCTTGCAACCGCCGTCGGGATGCGCGTTCCGCACGCGCTGCCCCGCCGCGATCGACGCATGCGGCGATGCGCAACCGCAAGCGGTTTCCCGGCAAGGTGATGCACGGCGGGTTGCGTGCATCCGGGTTCCCGTTCCTACCGAATAGCGCCTGTTTCATGGGCGGGAGTTCAACAACCGGGACAGCGACGAAAGCCCACGCTCGACCGGCCCGAGCTGATGGCTTGGTGATGGGCCAAAAGCAAATCTATGGTCAGCCTGACTTTTGCAAGCGAGGTGGTGTTGACGTAAATTGGGCTTGCGCAAATCTATCCGGGGTCGTTGTGGGAACAGGTTCC